>SKZX01000238.1 GCA_007127175.1 Desulfobacterales bacterium | reverse complement strand
TGTCGCCAAACAATTCCTCTCTTTTTTGCCATAAAAAACCCTGTTTTTCGAGATCGTTCATTCCAGCCATCTCACGCCTGTTATCTTGCAGCCAGAAAAGATAATGCGCCAGCTTTTCCAAGGCCTCGATGATCTCATCGGCCATATCCGGATAAGCCCGTTCCAGCACATTGTAAAACCGCTTAAACCCGTCCTCCGGGTAAAGGTCCGTTAAAAAACGTTTTACATTCAGAAGAACAAGGAGGGTGCTTTTTTGAAAAACAGCGTCGGCATATTGCTGCCCTAAAAGGTTTACAAGCCGATCTTCCACAGACAGATCCATTTCATTGGCATTGTAGGGAGTTGGGCCGTCTTTTATCCCCGTTGATGCTTTTCTGGCCTGTTTTCCGGACTGCTTGGCGTGATCTGTTGTCGACGGTTCGGTTAATCGGGCCAGGTCCAACGGGCCATCATCCCTTTGCCCCGGCATCACCAGAAAATAGGAAAAACCCAGGGCAGTCAACAATAAAGAGCCTGCCAGGATCACTGCGGTAATTTTTCGTTTTCCGTAAAATGACATGCTTTTTTGGCCCCTTCCAATAATAGCGGGTATCACATATTTCCAAAAAATAACGGTTTCGTAAAGTCTATTATCACATCTATTTCAAACTGACAAATGGCTTCACGCAAGATGCGGGAAGCCATTTGTCAAGGACTCTTTATATGTCCGGCAGCACTGGATCGCTTGACCGTGCTTTCAGGCAGAAAAGGCACGGGGGATGCAACGTCCCCGTGCCTTTCAGGATTGGAATACAGGCAGATCGTCTGTGCTGTATAAAAGTTTCAGAGGATTACAGGCGTGGTCCAAGAACCGGCCAGATCAAATTGGCAATTTTTTCCGAGCCCGACCGTGTTGGGTGAATAGCATCGACCAGGATGTCGCTGTTGGTGATCACCGGGCGCGGGTCAACAAAGGCACAATCAACGGCTGAGTAGTTGCATGCTTGTGAAAGCCTTAAATTGCCGTAGTCAATTGCCTGTTTAAGATTGGCGAGCCTTAGGAGCCATGTGTTTTTTGTATAATAATACCCCAGGTAAACCACTTTGTCCACGTCGTCTGCAGCCATCTGGTTCAAAAGGTCGACGCATTCCACATAAATGTCATCGATAAAATTTCTGCATCTTGAGGACAAGCGGCCAAATTGATACCATTGCGTTCTGCAGTTGTAGGGGTCAAAAGAAGTGAGAACGGGCAACAGGATGTCATTTCCGCCGCCGTCCATGAGAATCGTGTCAATGTTCGGATCGTCCATTTTCGCAATAGAATATTGACTGGCAACAGAGGGGGCCATTATGCCGCCGGTCAACTCGGCGCCGGAGACCGCATAGCGGCGGAAGGTCGTTCCGGAATAGGCATGCAGGAATTCCTGAATTTCTCCGGACAGTGCAAATATGGAGTCTCCAATATTAACGACATGGTTTTGTTCTGCATTCCGTATCCAAGGGACACTGGCAACAAACCCGCACCCGATCAGCGTTAGAACCAATATTACCGGAATTGCCACCCGAACAAATGGCCTTAATGAAAAAAATTGATTTTTCAAAATGTTACCTCCTGATTTTTGTCCCGTGTAAAACGATAATAAACAAGGTGTGACAATAAAAACGCCGTTTCATTTAGAAAACTATCTTTTATACAATATGACATGTCAAGCAAAAATTTTGCGAAATGTCATTACCGGATCTTTCCGGGCGGATAACGGTGGTGGTGGGCGGCGGCATGCTCACTGTCATCTCAATGGACCTGCATGCGCCAGCGCCTTGTTTTGAAAGCATCGGCGACGGGTTGATCATTCATCCACAGTTCACACTGGTGCTGGCATAAAATAACTTTTTTCGCGCTTGCCGCCCAACCGAAGCAGGGCCTCCCCTCCCTTCGCGTCGGTCATCGCATTCCATGGCCCGCACTGACCTTCGGAGCGGGTTCTTTTGGGTGAGCAAGCCTGCCGGAAGGCGCGGCCAGGGGGTTCTGGCCGTCCCCGATGGCATCCCTCGCTATATAGCCTATACAACCCGAATATGAACGTCATGCTTTCTTTGCAACACCCGGCTATTTAAAAATTTAAACATAGAACCTCAAAATAACCGGTCGGCCGGACGCAGGCGGGGCATTGCTCCGGCGCATCAGGGCCTTCATGGAGGTACCCGCAGTTGATGCAGCGCCAGACGGCCTGGTGGTCCCGTTTGAACAATTTGTCGGACCGCAGGTTTTCCGCCAGCAATGAAAAGCATTTTTCATGATGCTTTTCGGCCACAATGATGGCATCCCATGTGTCAGCGGCACGGGCATAATTTTCCTCCCGCGCGATTTTCGCAAATTTTGGATAGAGTTGGGTATGTACGGTGTTTTCCAGCGAAGCCGAAGCCAGGAGATTTTCATAAGTACTTTTGATGACGCCGGTGAGAAAGGTTGCGGTGATTTCGAGTTCGCCGCCGTTGAAAAATTTAAAAAACCGCAGGCCATGCTCATATTCCTGGTCAGCGGTTTCTTTGAAAATTCTGGCGATCTGGTGGTATCCGTCTTCCTTTGCCTTGTCGGCAAAAAAGAGATACCGGTTATTCGCCTGGGCTTCGAATGCAAACGATGTGAGGATGTTTTTGGCTGTCCGGCTTTCTTTGAATTTCCCCATTGTATAATCTCCTGATGTCCGGCTTCGCTTTTTGCACTATTCTTCGACTTCGATGGCTTTCGCTCCGCATTCAAAAGCCGCTTGCCGCACCACGGCATGATATTGGTCCGGTATGACGTCAAATTTAACGATGGACTTCAGTTCGTCCTCGTCATACTGGAACACCTCGGGACAAAGATCGTTGCAGTTTCTGTCGCCCATGCAGTTTTTTGTAATAATCACTTTCATCATGCATCTCCTTATTTTCCAGGGTTAAAGTATTGTGGTCAAAACCAGTAAGGGCCTTTGCTTCAAAAAGGTTCGACTTCGTATTCCGGCTTGCTCTGATTGCAGTTTTGTAATATTTTTCAAGAAAAGTTTCAATGGTTTTAGTCTGACGCGATACTTCGGCTCACTCTTCGGCGGATGCCGTAGAATAATATTGATCCTTAAAGCGGGTCAATATGATAATATGTTCACCTGACCGAATGGGTTTAAGCCTTGGGGACAAAGAGAAAAGAGATGCCCGGGCGGCTGACCAGCCGGTTTGTTGAAGGGTTCAGAATCCGGTTTTTAAGGGGTTGTCAGTAATAGCGGGAGGGGAAATGGGTGTCTCGGATCGTATCAGAGTCGAAAGGGAAGGCCGGGTCGCCGTGGTGCGGCTTTGCCGTCCGGAAAAGAAAAATGCGCTGTCTTTGTCCATGCTGGAGCGGCTGAGGGAACTGGCAGAAGGGTTTGCTTCGGATCCGGGGCTTTCGGCCGTGATCCTCACGGGCGGGCCGGAATTTTTCACGGCAGGTGTGGACCTGTTTGACCCGCGATATGCGGACCTGGCCAACAGGAGCCTTTCGGAAAAGCGGATCATCATGGAGATCGCCCCCAAAACATGCCGCGCCTGGGAAGCCCTGCCCCAGACCACACTGGCGGCAGTGGAAGGTTTCTGTGTGGGCGGAGGGCTTTCCCTGGCCGTTTCCCTGGATTATATCGTCATGGCTGAATCCGCCTGGATCCGCGCCCCGGAAATCGACTGGGGTATGAACATGAGCTGGGGCACGCTGCCGCGCCTGGTTCGCCTCATCGGCCCGGCCCGGACCAAGCGCATGATTATCCTGGGGGAAAAGATAACCGCGTCCCGGGCGTTTGACTGGGGGCTGGCCCAATGGACTTCGCTGGACGGGCAGGCTTTGGAAAAGGCGCTGTCGGTTGCGCGCATGGCCGCGGAAAAACCCGCGGCGCCTGCCGCCATGACCAAGGAGACGGTCAACGCCCTGTCCGGCGCCCTGGACCCGCTCGCCGCGCATATGGACCGGGATCAGTTTCTGCTGTCGGTGCTTGACCCCGAGATTGTTCAAAGGCTGGCCGGATTTGCGGGCGGCAAGGATCGTCAATAGTTCGCCTGACGGTTGCGCACCATCTGATTCCGTGACACTCCGAAGGACTTTTTCACGGCGCCCGGGGCATGTTTTTAGAAATAAAAGGGGAGCATCAATATCGATTTCAACGGCAATTATCTCAGAATACGCTGAAATAACGGGCTTCAGGTTGCCACATTGAATTTACCGCCACGCATCACTTTTAAAACCCGCACAGCCGGGTCAGGAGGAGACAGGATGACAAAAAAAGAAACCGCCTTGATTACCGGCGCAACCTCCGGTATCGGTTATGATTGTGCTGTAATACTGGCAGAGAGAGGATACGATCTTTTTCTGGCCAGCCGGAACCGGTCAGCGCTCGAAGGCATCAAGGCCGCTTTCGAGCCGCAGTACGGTGTCGCCGTAGAGATCCTGTCCGTGGATTTGTCCAAAGCCGGCTCGGCGCAGCTGGTTTTTGATCATGGTGCCCAGCGCGATCTGGAAGTAGCGGTACTGATCAACAATGCGGGGTTCGGTGCCCAGGGCGCACATGTCGACCTGCCACTGGCCGCCGTTTCCAAGAAAATTGTCAAAAGCTCCCTGAATATCTGAAACGGCGAGGTGGTCCATGAGTGCCGGGGTGCAAGCCTGCATGGTAAAAAAGTTGTTCATGGTATCGGTGTTTTGAGTGAGGATTAAAATAATGCTTGACGATTTTTGCCACTTCTTTAATAATTTTGGGTAAACTAAAATTATTAAATGGGTCAATGATATTTTTGCAAGGAAAGGCTTTCCATGGAAGCTAAAGAGCAATTAAGCGCAAGCATGGAAGACTATCTTGAGGCGATATTTCAAATCATCGCCGACCAGGAAGCCGTGCGGCCCAAGGACATTGCGGAGCGCCTTTCGGTGAGCAATGCTTCTGTTACCGGAGCCCTTCGCAGCCTGTCCGAAAAGGGGCTGATCAATTATGCACCCTATGATGTGATTACACTGACGCCCCGGGGAAAAAAAGCGGCAAAGGATGTGGTCCGGCGCCACAGTGTGCTCCGGGATTTTTTTGTAAACGTGCTTGCAATCGATTTTGACGCTGCAGACGATGCGGCGTGCCGCATGGAGCATAACATTCCAGCGGTAGTATTGGAGCGCTTCATTGAATTCGCAAGGTTTATTGAAGTCTGCCCCCGCGGCGGCGGGCAGCTTTTGTCGGGCTTCCGGTATCATTGTACCCATGACGGGAAGATGGATGACTGCGAAACCTGCATATCCACGATTCTGGAGCATGTAAAGACAGGGGAAAAGGGTGAAGGCGCATTGAAGCCTCGCCCATTGACCCTATTGGATGTCAATCCGGGAGAGCGCTGCAAAATTCTGGCGATCAAAAAACGGAGCGGAATGAATAAGCGCCTGATCGAGATGGGGGTTGCAGCCGGAGATGTTGTCGAGGTCGCCCGCGTATCCCCGGATAACGGTGCCGTTGATTTAATCGTCAGGGACTACCGCCTCCCGCTGAACCCGGATGAAGCGGCCGGAATCGAAGTGGCGGCCTGTTGATGAAAACCTGCCCGGGTGAATACCCGGGCAGGAAGAAAACGCAAGCAATAATCTTATTAGCGATCTAATGTTTTTAGTTTAAACTAAAAAAATGGCTAAAAAAAAGGCGGTTCTTAAGATACAGGTTACCGGGCAATGTCCGTCACCTGAATCCAGAGCACGGCTTCCTGCACCATGTCCTTTCCGTTGTGTTCGGTTTCAACTGCGTCCGGGACAGCAATGCCCCACCACCCCGCCTTGGGCAGCCCGATGGCAAATTCGCCCCGGTCGTTGGCCCGGATGCCCATTGTCTCGAATGCCGGATGCGGCGCCTTTATAGCAGGATTGCCCATAAATGCATTTTTTCCCATGTCCGGGGTGTAATTGAGGTATTCGATTTCCAATTCTGCATGGGGCACCGGTTCACCGCCGGCCATGACCACGCCGCGAAAAATTCCGCCGGTCCAATTGGCATAGGGTTTGTCCAGGGGGACGATTTCGGTCGGCAGGCCCAAGGGTTCATGCCAGTTGCCGGGCACACCACCCACGTTGACGATCATCTTGGTGAACTGCTGGATATACCCCTCGTCAGCAGCCTCGTAATAGGGCGCAGGTACCAGAACGAACACATAATCGCCCAACGAGCGAACCACGCTGGCAGGCAGTTTTGCCTCGAAGGCCCTGCCGCTGTTTTCCAGCCCGGTCCAGGTGATTTCACTGAGGTGTTTTTTGAGGTCCGTTTTGAGGGCTTCGGTTTCGCCCCGCTGGGAAACGACGTAAAATTCCTGCACGGGCTTCATGTCCATGATGTGGTCCCCGTCAAACGGATGCGTAAAGACCAGTTTCAGCGTCATTTCACCGCCGCGTTCAAGGGCGCTCTGCGGGGTGTAGAGCATTTGAAAATGGGCATGGGCGGTGGTGCACATAAGCAGCACAAAAAGTCCGGCCATGAAAAATAAACGTTTCATTCTTTTCTCCTCGTCATAAAAGTTTAGTGGAAAAATATTATTTAAAAATCTGTGAACCCTTGATTTCAATGCGGTGGCCAGGGCCGCCGTCAAATTCCACTGAATAGTCGCCCTCAGGCTTTTCGAACTCGATGTCGCTGTTCCGGCTCAACTCAAGGCGCTTGATCTCATCGCCGTCTTTGTCCCTGA
>SKZX01000141.1 GCA_007127175.1 Desulfobacterales bacterium | reverse complement strand
CCCGGATATCATGGGCAGCAGCAGCCGAACCGTGCCATGGGATGCCGCACGCAGGATGGCGCGGAGTTGGGTGGTGAATATGTCCGGTTTTGTCAGGCAGAACCGGATTGCCCGCATGCCGAGCGCCGGGTTGACCTCGTGAGGCGTCGGCATGGACATGATTTCCTTGTCCCCGTTGATGTCCAGGGTGCGGATGGTAACGGGGTGGGGCGCCATCAGTTCGACGGTTTCCCTGTATTGTTCGTACAATTCCGTTTCGCTCGGAAAATTTTTTCTGGCGATGTAAAGAAATTCCGTCCTGAACAAACCGATGCCGTCTCCGCCGTTGTCCCTGACCCCGACGATTTCCTCGGGCAGCTCGATGTTCCCCATGACGCGAAAAACAATGCCGTCGGCGGATTTGGCCGGCAGTTCGCCTTCCCGGATTATATCGGCACGGTGCTGGGCGTATCTGCGCCTTAGCTCTGTGTAGTAAATAAGGGTCTCTTCAGAGGGATTGACAATGACCGTGCCCTGGTTGCCGTCAACGATGATCAGGTTGTCGTTTTTGATCACGGCCGTTGCCGTTTCAAGGCCGAGAACCGCAGGGATGTCCAATGCGCGTGCGACAATGCCGGTATGGGAAGCCTTTCCGCCCCGGTCGGTAATAAAGCCCATGATGCGGTTGAGCTGAATCTGGCTCGTTTCCGCCGGTGTAAGGTGCGTCGCAACCAGGATAACGCGCTTGTCGATGCCTGAAATGTTGACATCCTCAACGCCCGTCAGATGCCGCATGATCCGGTCGGACACGTGCTCGATATCCGCTGACCTTGCCCCAATGTAGGGGTCCGAGATCCGCTTGAACATGCTGACCGCTCTGGATGTGGCATTTTTCAACGCCCATTCGGCATTGACGTGGTCCTTTTTTATGTTTTCTATGGTTTTGTCATAAAGCATCTTGTCTTTGTGCAAAACCAGGTGGGTTTCCAGGATGTAAGCGTTTTCCTGCAGTTCTTCAGGAACGTCGCCGATAATGGCGGACAATTCGTTGCGGGCTTTTTTCACGGCGTTTTTGAAGCGGTTGATCTCTGTTTTGACCTCGTGAGGCCCGACGAAGTACCTTTCGACAACGTCCACGCCCTCCCTGTCGACCAGGTAGGCTTTGCCGATGCAGATCCCGGGCGCACCGCTGATGCCGGTCAATAAGAACTCATCGGATGCCGTGTTTTGGTGGTTATTCATCAAAACCCTTTTCGAAAAGTGATCGGATTTCTCTAAGTATCTCAACGTCTGATTTGCTTTCGGCTTCAATTGTTATGCGCGTGCCGTCCGTACAGGCCAGGGAAAGAATGTCGATAATACTGGAGGCGTCAATGGTTTCGCTGTTTGCAGTCATCCATATGCCGGCACTGGCATTCATCGCCAGTTTTGCGATCAGTGCCGCCGGCCTGGCATGAAGCCCCAGAGGGTTGCGCACAATTACATCGACTTTCAGTTCTTCGGCCAACGATTCAATATTATTGTATATTAATGATGATGAACCCGTAAAGGTTGAGATCAGACGACTTTGAAAAAGTCCAAGATCAAGGCTTGCGCAATTTTTGAAGAATTGAGTCACGCCTTTTGCGTGATGAGGTTCTTCGGAAATTGCGCGTAACGCAGGTATTGGACTGTTTGCGAAGTCGTCAATGATAAAAAAGCCATATCTAATACCATGTAACATTCATTGATGTCAATCAAATCGTTTGTCAAAAGCCCGCCTGAAAGCGCCCTTTTGCCGGGCGCAGAGTTTGTTTGGACATCCCGGATATTGTTTGATATAAATAATCATTTATTTCTTTTCCGCCACTTTTTGCTGTTTTACGAAAGCCCATAGAATCGGAGAAACCGTGTTTGCAGAAAAAACCATCGTCATCACCGGGGGGTCTTCAGGGCTTGGAAAAGCTCTCGCCCGGCGGTTGCTTGCAAAAGGGTCCCGCATAGCGCTGATTGCCCGCGATACAGGCAGGTTGACCGCTGCCAGAGAGGATCTGCTGAGGGGGGTGCCGGCCGGTGTCACCATCGACATCTTCCCGTGTGACGTTGCCGACAGCCGGGCGGTGCATCAAGCCTTGGGCGAGCTGGCGGAAAGGACGGGCCTGCCGGACATGCTTTTCAATTCAGCGGGCATACTCCGGGAAGGCTACTTTGAGCGCCAGCCTGAAAGCGTCTTCCGGGAAACCATGGGTGTCAATTTCTTCGGCACCCTGCACTGCATCCAGGCGGCGCTGCCCTATTTCAAAAAACAGGGTGGCGGAAAGATCGTTAATATCTGCTCTGTGGCCGGCCTCATGGGTGTTTTCGGCTACACCGCCTACTGCGCCTCCAAGCATGCCGTGCGCGGATTGACCGCATCGCTCCGGGCGGAGCTCAAGCACCAGAATATCGCCGTGCATATTGCCTACCCGGCGGAGTTCGACTCCCCCATGCTTGAGGAAGTCAATGTCTGCCGTACCACTGAAAACCGGACAATCGCCGCAACAATACCCACACTCTCCGCCGGGGCTGTGGCGGATGATATCATCAGGGGCATCGAGCGAAACCGCTACGAAATCACACCGGGCATTGTCACCCGCGTTCTCACCGGCTTTGACAGGGTATTTCCCGGGGCCGGCCGGCTTGTTTCGGATTTGAGGGTCCGCAGGGTGTACCAGGGGCCGGAAAGTGACGGCAGCAAGGACTGATGGCCTCGTAAAAAGTCGTTTTCAGACGGCTTTGTAAACAGTTCAAGATCAAGGCGCAAGCAATTTTTGAAGAATTGATGGTACTTATGTGTACGTGAGATTCTTCAAAATTTGCTCGCAACGCAGATGTCGGACTTTTTATAAAGGCGTCAAGCCTGAATTCTGGATACAGGCATGCGAATATTCCGGGAGGAGACACCAAGGCGGCCAATATGAAACCATCAACCCGGATCATGCTCAAAAAGCACGGCTGGCGGGTGGACCGGTTCGTCCACAATTATTTTTATTTTTTGTTCTATTACCCCTATGTCCGGGTCTTGGGCATATTCGTGCAATTCCTGAAATACCTGGCCTGGTGCAAACCCCTGGTGCCTGTGGGGAAAATGGTTTTCAACCGGTATCACTCCAAGGTCCTCTCCTACGAAGACGCCCGAAAAATTTTTACGCTCAACGAGGATATCCGCATCGATTCCGACGCCAACAAGCGGATCATTCCCTATAAATACGCCACCCGGATCATTTTCCAGGAGCCGGACTTCATCGCGGTGATGGATTGTCCCTGCAAAAAAGCCACGGGCGCTCCCCCTGAAGACATCAACAGCTGCATTGCCGTTGGCAGGAGCGTGGCGTCCTTCTGGCTGGAGCATTGCGACAAGTACAATCCCCGGAAAATCAGCCAGGCCGAAGCCCTGGCCATCATCGACCGGTTCCGGGAAAAAGGGCATATCACCCAGGCGTTTTTAAAGGTGGCCACAGGCGGCAGCACCGGCGTGATCTGCAACTGCCACCCGGACACCTGCGTGAGCCTGCAGGCAACACGACTGGCCGGCGGCATCGACAAATCCCTGTCCATGACAGCCGAGTCCGGCTATTCGGTTGAATACGATGCCGACCGATGCGGCGGTTGCCGTAAGTGCCAGGAAATATGCCGGTTTGGGGCTGTCGCATTTGCCGGAAGCCATAGAGGGTATGACAGCAGCATTTGTCTTGGCTGTGGATTGTGTGTCCAGCATTGTTCCCGGGGAGCGCTTTCCCTCTATGCCGACCCGGCCAGGGTGCTGCCCCTGGATCTTGACGAGGTGCGCAAAAGAGCCTGAAAACCAATGAGGTGTTCTATGGAAGGAAAAGACGACATCTTTTTATCCATGGAAGAGGCGATTTCCGCCATACGAATGGATTTTTGCCAATACCCGCCCCAGACGGATCTTTTCGTGGACCTGAGTCCCTTGATATTGGGCCCGCATATACGGGTTGTCAACGAATCGCGATACAACGGGTTGTGGATCTCCACGGCCGGCTGCAAACACACCCGGAAACGGCGCAAAATCACGGCCGTGGAACTGGGGTGGCTTTTGATTGATACCCTTGCTGCATCGCCGCCCCCGCCGGAATTAATGACTGAGATCTGCCGGCTGACTTTTCTGGTCCCCGCAGAGCCGTCAGGCAACGGCGCAGGTTCGGAAGCAGGCGTTCGGCTTCAAATGGGCGCGGAAGGTTTCCGGTGCAGGCACTGCGGCAGATGCTGCCGTGAGCTCAATTATCGCAATGAGTTGATCCCCGATGATTACAACCGCTGGCAGGCGTTGGGAAGAGCGGACATCCTGGAGCGGGTAGCCACAATCACCCGGGGCGGACGGATCGTTTCATATGCCATCTGGGTTGAGCCCGGCACCCGCCGGTTTTTAGAAACCTGCCCGTGGCTGATGGCGCCGGACCCGAAAAGCCGGCCGGACCGTTTTGTCTGCAGCATCCACGACGTTAAGCCCGAGATCTGCCAGCAGTATCCCGGCACCCGGAAACACGCCCGCATGACCGGATGCCCGGGGTTTGACAGGTAATCGGCTTTTTCGTAAACACCTTGATTTCCCTTTCCGCAGCAAATTCTCCTTGAAGCGACGCGAAAAAAGCCCCCAGGGGAAAGACTTCCAGCCTGTTCCCGGTTCGCAGCCAACAACTCAAGGGCCGGATTTCAATTACAACTGCTCACCGGAGCGTTGCTGATGAATCGTATCTGTTAAAACCGTCACCGTTTGACACAGTTAGCCCTTGGCATTTTGTAACAAAAAGTATCCTTAATTTTGCAAACGAACTGTGTTCTCAATAAAAACCCATAAAATTAGGTAGGTTGAAAAAGAGCTGAGTGTATGTCGGCCATGGCATGCTTCATGCAAAATATGACCGGTGTTTGTGTGTAAAAGGACTTTTTCATTTCAATTGCCCCGTGAATAAGGCGGCTTTGCCAGGGGCGGTAAAAGAAAAAAAGCGCAAATAACCGGATCGGAGGTGTCATGAGATCGACTGTAAAGGGTTTGTATTTTTTTGTATTAATTTTTTGGGCATTCATTGGAACCGTTTTCGCGGAAAACATTTTCGGGCCGGAAACCTATCTACGGACAAGGGGTTGGCCCAATGTTTACACTGCTCATTTTTCATCAGCGGTTGAAGAGGGGGTCTTGCGAATTTACAGCGGGGCCCCGGACGGTGAAGGCAGGGTTGCCAGCGCCCATGTGTTTCTCAACTGGAAGAACCTTGCCAGGCCCGATGATTTCCAGGAAGACAGGTATCTCATAACGGAAGAAACAATTGCACTGGCCGAAAGCAATAAATTGTGGATCATCATGCGGGGCGCACCCGGGTCTTTTATGACCATTGATATAACCGGTCAGGAGGGGTCTCAGGAGGGGCCCTTGGTGCGGATCGACTGCATGCCCGACACTATTTATGCAGGGCAGGAATCCCTGCTGAGCTGGGTTTCAGCAAATGCTGAGCATGTGCACATAAACAACGGTATTGGAGATGTTGAATTCAGCGGCTCGCTCGTCGTGTCTCCGGAAACGACCACGACATATATCGCCACTGCCACGGGTGCAAATGATACGGCGACCGACAGCGTTACCCTGACGGTTAAACCGTTTGCCAACGACATCGAAATCACTTCTCCCGTTGATAATGATATGGTGTACGGGCCGGCGGTTATGGTGCAAGGCATCCTTGCCACCCCTTTTGAAGAAGAAATAAGTGTTGTTGTTGACGGCATTGCCGCCCTGGTGGACGGGAACCGGTTTGCGGCCAACCATATTCCCCTGGAACAGGGCGACAATACCATTATAGCCGTGGCCACGGACAGCCGGGGCAATGCGGTTGAGACGTCGGTGACAGTCAATGCCGAAATCAATGAAAACAGCATCGTTATAGCGGCCGATCCTGATATCGGTATATCACCGTTTGAAACAACGCTTTTGGTGGACGGCACATTCCCCTTTATCGACCCCTATGTCTGGGGAGAAGGCCCCGGCAGCGTGGTCATTTCCGACGGGGAGGAAGATGACCGGTTCAATGTCCATCTGACCGATCCCGGCATTTATATTTTTACGGCGGAAGCAGCCGACGACCTGGGGTATGTTCGCACCGCCAGCGTTGCGGTCCAGGTTTTGAGCGAAGCGGAGCTTGACGCATTGCTGCGGGATAAATGGGAAGACATGGCATCGGCCCTGGCGGACGGGAATATTGAGGCTGCGGTTCAGTATTTTTCAGGCATTTCCCGGTCCATGTATCAACAGCGGTTTGCCGCTTTGTCATCCGTTCTTGACCAGGTAGCAGGGGATATGGGCCCCATAGACCTTGTGGAAGCCCAGGGGAACTTTGCGGTTTATGATTTGACAACGGAGAGGGACGGCAAGATTTATTCTTACCAGGTAGTCTTTGTGCGAGAAGAGGATGGGATATGGCGGATCTACAATTTTTAAGCATTCGGGTAGTCGCACGGTTCTGCGTACTATTGCTTGTCGCGAATCTGTTTGTTGGAACCGTTTTTTCGCGGGAATGCCATGCATGGATTTTCTTTTACAAGCCTGAATACAAGGGGCAGGTCATTGACGCAGAAACGGGCGAGCCTATCGAGGGCGTGGCGGTTGTGGCAGTGTATGGTAGAACCGCCATTGGTTCGCCCGCGGGTCCGAGCGGGCGTGAGATACACTGGAAGGAAGCGGTGACCGATGAGAACGGTTTTTTCCGAATTCCT
>SKZX01000163.1 GCA_007127175.1 Desulfobacterales bacterium | reverse complement strand
CAGCGAAGAAATTATTTCCCAGGAAATGCAGTTTCTAAACAACCTCTACGAGGATATCCAGCAGCAGTACAAGGCGGTGCCGTCCCCCTACCTGCTTCACCAGGAGCTGACGGTAACGCTGAGGAGCGTCCGGGACCTTCTGGCCCACGAAGCGGACAAGGTCACCATAGACGCGCCCAGCGTATACAAATCCGTGGCGTCTTTCGTAAGCAAATTCATGCCGCGCCTGAAAGATTCCGTGACGCTTTACAAGGGGGAAACCCCCATATTCGATACCTATAACCTGGAACTGGACATCCAGCGCGCCCTGAGGAAAAAGGTCTGGCTCAAGTGCGGGGGGTACATTGTCATTGAAAACACCGAAGCGCTCGTTGCCATCGATGTCAACACCGGCCGGTTCGTGGGCAAGCGCAACTTCGAGGAAACCATCCTGCAGACCAACCTGGAGGCCGTCAAGGAGATCGCATACCAGGTGCGCCTGAGAAACCTGGGGGGCATTATCATTGTCGACTTTATCGACATGGAAAGCAAGGCGAACCAGGAAAAAGTCTACACAGCGCTGAAGGAAGCGCTCAAAAAGGACAAGGCAAAATCCAACGTGCTGGCCATGTCGGATCTGGGGCTGATCCAGATGACGCGGAAACGGGTGGTGCGGTCCCTGCCGAAAATGCTCTATGAACCCTGTTTCTACTGCGACGGGGAAGGAATGCTGCTCTCCCGCGAAACATTATGCCACAACATTTACCGGGAAATCATGCGCCAGTCCGGTGAGGCAGGGGGCAGCCGGGTGCAGCTCAAGGTGCATCCTGTTATTGCGGAGCTGCTTTTGGGTGAAAAAAGCAAGCTCATCACCATGCTCGAGGCCCAGATCAACTGCCGAATCGGGATTTACCCCATGCCGTCGTATCATCTGGAGCAGTACGAAATCCTGCTTTCGGAATAAGGCCTGTTCCGTCATCATTTGCTGCTTGACAAGCGCCTGTATATTGGGTTAAAAAGACAAATTTTATCAATACGGTTTTCAGGACAGTTTTTCGCGCCCGTTCATCAACCCGTAAACGCCGGTAACATCAAGGGGGCGCGTCATTGCCATAATAAAGAAGGTGAAACATGAAACGAACATATCAGCCCAGCAGAATCAAGCGCGCCAGGAAACATGGTTTCCTGAAAAGGATGTCCACAAAAAACGGACGAAGGATTGTTAATCGCAGGCGGGCCAAGGGGCGTAAGCGTCTGACCGTTTAGACGGACGGCAACAAGGCCGATCACTTTTGGAGAAGAGGTTTTTTATCCGGGCGAGATTTACAAGGGCCGACAGGCTGCTCAAACGGCGTGAATTCGTCGAAATGTCGCGAACCGGAAAAGGCGTATCCGACCGATATTTTATCCTTTCTTTCAAACCCAATGCACTTGACCGCTGCCGGCTCGGGGTAACGGTGACGAAGAAGGTCGGAAACGCGGTCGTCCGAAACCGGTTAAAACGCATTATACGCGAATATTTCAGGCACAACCGGTCCCGGATCGAAAAAAATCTCGATATGAACATCATTGTAAAAAGATCGGCCGCGGGCGTTTCTTCCGAAAAGGCGCATGCGTCGCTGCATGCACTGGTCGACCGGATTGAGGACGCCGGATCGAGGAGGATTGAAAAATAAAATACCTGTTTTTGACTGTTATCAGGATATACCAGATTGTGCTGTCCCCGTTGCTGGGGGCGAACTGCCGGTTTTATCCCACGTGCTCGGAATATGCCCGGGAATCGATCAGCCGGTATGGCGTTTGCAAGGGGTGTTTTCTTGCTGTAAAGCGGATACTGAAATGCCATCCGTTTCATCCAGGCGGCGTCGATCCCGTGCCCTGAACGGGCCGCCCGAGCAGACCGTTCGGGCGCCGGGGCCGATTCCGGGCATTATCTTTTTTCTGCCGGACACGACCCCCAAGGTGCACAGACACCTGATACCCTGAAATTTTGCTGAAAAGAAATCCTTACCTGTTCATCTTTTGCAGCACTGGCAGTCCAGGCAGACATTATTCATTTCAACCCGGCCTTCACGATACCGCCCGCTCACACGTCGAATGCCTTTTCATGCTGTTTCCTGACGCCGTCTGCATTACATTTAAAGATGTATCTAAAATATCAATCATTTAAACATGATGGGCTCGTAAAAAGTCGAAATCAGACGGCTTTGAAAAAAGTCCAGGATCAAGGCTTGCGAAATTTTTGAAGAATTGATCGTGCTTAGCCGTACCTGAGATTCTTCGGAAATTGCGCGTAACGCAGATATTGGACTTTTTGCGAAGTCGTCAAACATGAAAAGTGTTGCCAGGAAGAAACGGTTTGCAGGCACGACGCCCCCGGAACGCGCCCCGTCCTGCCGCCGCCGGGTAAACGCGGAGCTTGTTTTTCACTATTGTTATACATAACCAGGAGTTTTTAATGGAACACGTTCGGTTGATCATTGCAATCGTTCTTTCACTTGCAATATTTCTTGTATGGGATTTTTTCTTTGTCGACCGGCGACCGGTTCCCCCCCCCTCTGCGCCGCCCACTGAAACCGTTGCACCCGCACCTGAAGAAACGATCAATCAGGAACCCGTGTGGGATGAAATACCAACGGCGATTCCGGAAAAAACCTTTGAAACCATATCGGTCGAAACGAAACTCTATAAAGCGTTTATTTCCGAGAGGGGAGCGACCATCAACCGCTTTGAACTCAAGGATTACAGGGAGACGGCCGATCCCGGATCCCCCCGCAAGGCGCTTATTCCCGAAAGCAACCGCATGGGAACGGCTGCCGTCAACCTGTCAGGAGCGGACCTTCCCCTTTACGAAGCGGTGTTTGCCACGGATTTTGACGGCCAGTCCCTGAAGGTGGACGAGACGCCTGAAACGCTTTCCTTTTTCTGGCAGTCCGAAAACGGGCTTGTCTTAGAAAAGCGGTATACGTTTCACCCGGACAAATATAATATCGGCTTAAGCGTGGTGGTTCGGAACCAAACTGATGGCGCTGTCGAGCAGACCCTTGAGGTCAGCATGACCAATCCACCGCCCGATGACACGCGCCGGTTTACATTTGCAGGGCCTTTTATCTCCGTTGACCGGGACCTGCACCAGGTTAAAATCAGCGACATCAGGGACAAGGGCACCTTCAGCGGCGAAATTCATTGGACGGGCATCGAGGACCATTATTTCATGACCGCGCTTATCCCGCCCGCGCCCGTCGACGCCAGCGTCGTCTTTGGCATTGACCAGCAAAACAACCTGTTGAAAACGACCCTCCGCCAGCCCATGGGCCGTATGGCGCCGGGAAGTGCGGCACAGTACGACTACCATCTTTTTTTGGGGCCCAAGAAGCTGTCCCTGCTGCAAGCGTTCGGCCACGGACTGGACAGAAAAGTCGATTTCGGATGGTTCAGCATCATTGCAAGACCCGCCCTTTGGCTCATGAATGCCATCCATGACAATGTCATTGCCAACTACGGTGTGGCGATCATTCTGCTGACCCTGCTGATCAAGGCCATCTTCTGGCCCCTTGGCAACAAGAGCTACAAATCCATGGCGGAAATGCGCAAAATACAGCCGCTTATGATGGAAATCCGCAACAAGTACAAAGACGACAAGAAAAAAATGAACGAAGAGGTCATGAACCTCTACAAAACGTACAAGATCAACCCTTTGAGCGGCTGCCTTCCCATGGTCGTCCAGATACCGGTTTTTATCGCCTTTTACCGGATGCTGTATGAAGCCATCGAACTGCGTCATGCACCGTTCATGCTCTGGATCAACGACCTGTCCGCGCCTGACCGGCTGTTTGATTTCGGCATAACACTGCCGCTTATGGCGCCGCCGATCGGCATACCCGTGCTGACCCTCATTATGGGCGCAACGATGTTTTTACAGCAGAAACTGGCGCCGCCGCCCGGAGACCCCATGCAGGCCCGGATAATGATGATGCTTCCCATTGTCTTCACGTTCATCTTTATCAATTTCCCTGCAGGGCTCGTGCTGTACTGGCTGGTAAACAATGTCGTTTCCATTGGGCAGCAGTACATCGTCAACCGGAAAATGACCTGATCATGACCCAACCTGGAGGCTCTTCATGAGTGCGTTTGTCGACTTTGAAGATAAAAACGTAGACAAAGCCATCGAAAAAGCGTGCAAAGCGCTGAACACCCCACGCGAAAAATTGAAATATGATATAATATCACATGGTTCAAGCGGAATATTTGGCATAGTGGGAACGAAAAAAGCGCTCATACGGGTTGCGGTCCCCGACCCTGCCGAAGCCCGGAACAACGCGCCCCCCGTAAGGCCGGCCAGAAAGGGCGGCCGGAAGGCAGCGCCCGGTGCCGCCACGACGGCCGGAACAAAAGAATCAGCGCCGTGCCCCGAAAAACCGGTGCCGGACCAGGATACGATCAGCGACGAGGCCGCCATTTCCGCTCTCGTGGACGAAGCTTTTGGCGTTCGGCCGGCGCACACCCCTGAAGCCGCACCCAAGCCCGAAACGACTCCTGACCCCGAATCTCTACCGGAGAGTCTGCCCGGGACCGATTCCGATGGTTTATTGGCTGGCACCGAAGCGGGGGGTGCTTCGGCAAAGCAGGCACCCGTCATGGATATAGAAAATTCCAGCGAAGCTGCGGAATGGATGCAGGGGTTCCTGGACCAGGCAATCCTTCTGATTTCACCTGACTCCGGGGTCCTCATGGAAACGGACGACAACATCATCCGTTTCAAAATACAGGGGGGGGATGACGCAGCCCGCCTTATCGGAAAGCGGGGGCAGACACTGGACGCCCTCCAGTACATCGCAGAAAAGGCCGTCAGCAAAATGTTCGGCCCAAACATCCATGTAGAAATCGATGTTGAAAACTATCTTGAAAAACGAAGGGCCGATTTAAAGCAACTTGCAAACCGCCTTGCCGATAAAGCCTGTCAAACCGGAAAACCAATGGTGATTAATCGCATCAATGCCTATGACAGGCGGATTGTTCACATTGAGCTGAAGGAAAACCGCGAAATACGGACGCAAAGCACGGGTAGCGGCGAACTCAGAAAACTCCTGATACTGCCCAAAAAGAAAGCTTCGCCGAAACACAGGGCTGAAGACGAGGGCAACGGCCGGCAGGATGAAAAGACGGACAGCAGCACGCCGAATAACAACGGCAACCACCACACCCATAGGGAGGATGACGTGAAAGAGGCGGCCGGCAAGAAAAAAGCTGGCAGCGGAAGGCGAAAGACCAGAAGCAGGGGAAGGCGGAGTGCTGACAGCCGTAAACCGAAAGCTGAAGGGGAAAGTGAGGGCCTGAAGCCGGAGGGTCAAGGGTGAAAAACCATGGCACAATCAACCATTGCAGCAATTGCGACGCCGCCCGGAACCGGAGGGGTCGGAATTATCAAGATATCCGGTCCGGAAGCCATACAAGCAACCGCCCGGATTTTCTGCCCCGGCCCGGTACCCAGCCAAAACACGCCTTTTCCCGTCAATGACCCGTCCTTTTTTTCCCCATGGAAAATCCATTACGGGCACATCGCAGATTCCAGCCAAAACCGCGTTTATGATGAAGTGATCGTCGCTGTCATGCCCGGCCCCCGGTCGTATACCCGGGAGGATGTTGTTGAAATACAGGCACACGGCGGCAGCGTTGTTCTTGAAGGCATCATGTCCCTGCTGACGCGGCACGGCATCAGCGTTGCCCAGCCTGGGGAATTCACGCGCAGGGCGTTCTTAAATGGAAGGATCGACCTGGCCCAGGCAGAGGCCGTCATTGACCTGATCAATGCCCGAAGCGATGCCGCCGTTGATCTCGCCCTTGACCAGGCCGCAGGCAGCCTTTCCGATGCCATTGAAACCGTACGCACCCGGCTTACCCGCATAATGGCCGCTATTGAAGCGGTGGTGGACTTCCCCGATGCCGTTGAAGGGGACATTGACACTGCCGCCTTAAGCAGGGACATTGCCGTTGAGGCCCTTGCCCCTGTTTCCTCGATGCTTGATGCCTATGCGGAGGGAAAAACACTCCGGGAGGGTTTCCGCGTGGTCATTGCAGGCGCGCCCAATGTTGGAAAATCGAGTATCATGAACCGGCTCGCGGGGGCTGACCGGGCCATTGTCACGGAGCACCCGGGAACTACCCGTGACTACATTGAAACCCCGCTGCGATCCGGGGGGATACCCATCACCCTGGTCGACACGGCCGGGCTTCGGAAAGACCCTGGACCCGTTGAGGCGATCGGCATTGAAAAGGCGCGCCGGCATATCCATGAAGCCGACCTGGTCCTGCATGTGCTGGACGCGTCTGCTGCAGTTTCCGAGGAAGACCTGGCGTTTTTCGAGGCGGTTCACCATCAGGGTGCGCTGGTCGTGCTGAACAAGATCGACCTTGTAAATTGCAATGGGAATTCCGGAGACGGGGAAACACATGCAGGAGAAGCCGGCGAGTTGTCGTTTGCAGCACCGGCATCGACCGGACGGGCACGGCACGGCCGCGTGAGGGCGTCCTTTACCGGAAGCATGGCCCACGCGCCTGTTGTTGAAACATCGGCAAAATTCAACGTTGGCATTGACACCCTCAAGGCCTATGTTATTGATAAAGCGCACCGCTGCTATACGCACAAGCCTGAAAAGCCGGTGCCAAACTTCCGGCACAAGGCGCTTCTCATAGAAGCGCGTGACGCACTGTATCAGGCCATTGACAACCTTAACCAAAAAACCGGCCTGGAAATGGTGTCCCCGGAGCTGGTATCCATT
>SKZX01000376.1 GCA_007127175.1 Desulfobacterales bacterium | reverse complement strand
GGTTTTCTTGTTGGATACGGTCTGGATTATGCTGAACAGTATCGGCATTTACCCGCGATTTATGAATTGAAAACATAACCAGCGAGGACGCAAAATGATTATAACCTGCGAATCCTGCGGAACCAGGTACAATGTGAATGAAGACCTTGTGAAGCCCGGGGGGATATGGGCGCGTTGTTCAACGTGCAAGAACATGTTCCTGGTTAAACCGCAAGCCTCCGGTACTGAAGGAAGTTCTGTTGATCAAACGGCTGAAGAATCGCAAGAGTGGGGCGCCACCTACGATGAAACAGATCTTGAGGAAACAGGTGAAGCGACATCAGATGCCGAACTCGGTACGACCACGGACTTTGAAGATCGTGTGGCAGGGATGATCGACGAGTTCGATGAAGGCGAAACTGTAGATCCCGATACCTTTGAGGAAACCGCCACGATTGATTTTGATGAACTTCAGATCACCGGTGATACCGTAACAGCGGATGCCCTTGAAGAGACCGATGCGGACGCGGGCTTTGAATCCGAAACCGTTGACGAGGAAACCGGCTGGCTGGATGATCAGGAAACAGCAGAAGAAACTGTCGAAGAATCCACCGTCCAGGAAACGGTTGAGGATGCGGGGGATGTTTCTGCAGTATCAGAATTAGAAGAAGCGGATGTTTCCCCTGAAGCGACGGGTTTTGATGATGATCTGTTGGAAGATGATCTGGGTATAGATCCGGACCTGGAAGAGTTTGACCTGGACCTGAAGGAGACTGTTGAGGAAGGCGGAGACTTGACAGAAGGCTCCGGAGAGCAGGATTTGCTCATTGATGATGATTTTGAGGAGGATTTCGATCTGGATCTTGATGATGAGATCGAAGCCGAAGCAGAAGCCGAGGCCGAAACCGAGGAAAGGGAATTCGAGATCGACCTGATCGAAGACGATACGGATGAGGCGATAGCGACGGAAGATTTCAGCCTGGACCTCGAAGATGATACCCATGCGCCCGGAGAAACGGAAACTGAAGGGGCTTTCGCCGCTTCAGACGATCTGGATCAGGAAACGCTGGATTTTGACCTTGATGAAATAGACGAAGAAGAAGCCGGGGCTGTTTCTGATGCGGCTGACGAAGACTTTGAGTTTGATCTTGATTTTGACCTTGAAGAAGAAAAAACCGCTTTAACTGAGGATGAAACCGGAACCGGCGCTGTTGAGGAGGATGAATTTGACCTGACCGAGGTGGAAGATTTCCTTGACATGGAAGGCGATGACGAAACGCGGGAGCAGAGCCGGGAAGCGGAGGAGGAAACCTTTGAGCTGGATTTCGAAACGGAAGCGGATACAGCCACCGAAGCGGGGGAATCAAGGGCCTTTGATCTTGATCTTGAAACGGTAAGGGATGAGACGGAAGTGCCTGAAGACGAAACCATGGAGAAGTTTTCCATGGAAACCGCCCGGGAAAGCAGGGAAGAAACGGCTCCCGGGGTGGCCGTTGCCCCGACAGCTGCCGAGCCCGCTGCCGAAGCTGCGGCAGCTCCGGTTGACAAGGCGCCGGAAGACGTCTCCCGCAGGGTTGCCCCCAGCGCCGTAATCCCTGAAAAACAGGAAAAATCCAAAGCATTAAACATCGTCCTTATCCTTTTGCTTGTTCTGGCCATTGCAGCAGCCGGCTATTTTTACCTGCAGGGCACGCGGGCGCCCGAGCCGCCTGAAACCCCGGCCCCCGTAGGGGTGGCCGACCCTGACGGAAAACTGCAGATCGCCATATCGACACCGGAATACATGTTCATCAACAATGAAACCGTTGGCGAATTGATGGTGGTCACCGGGAACGTAACAAACCGGTATGGTCAGGCCAGGGCGCAGATTCGTGTCAAGGGAAATATCTATGACGGCGACGGGGCGCTGATCCAGTCATCGGAGACGGTATTTGCCGGTGTTGTTCTTGAGCAGGATGCGCTGGCGACGTTGTCGCTCTCGGAAATAATGAGCGGCTTGAGCCGCCCGGATACCGAGGGGACTGTGGTCAATCCAGATGCGTCAATGCCTTTTATGGTTGCTTTTGCAAGCCTGCCGGATGCGGCACAAGAGCTGAATGTTGAAGTTGTGGCATCATCGTCGGCGGAAAACCTGTAAAACATCGGGTAAAAAATTGTTTTTGACTTGACTTGCCAGCGGGTTGCTGTTAGATAAGCTTTCTTCTTGTTTTTAAGCGGCGCTTATTAGACAAAATACGGCGATGTAGCTCAGCTGGTCAGAGCATGCGGCTCATATCCGCAGCGTCCGGGGTTCAAATCCCTGCATCGCCACCATAATAAAATAAAAGCCTCTCTGTTGATTTTTTCAGAGAGGCTTTGTATATTATGCGACAGGAAAAAACCAAAACCGCACATGAGTTCTCAGATTATGTTTTTTGGCTTTGAGAGAATAGTGGAAGAAAGAATTCTTGCCGCCCAGAGAAACGGGGAGTTTGATAATCTTGAGGGTGCTGGAAAACCATTGCAGCCAGAGGACATGAGCCGTGTGCCCCATGAACTCCGCATGGCCTACAAGATTCTGAAAAACGCGGATTGCCTGCCGCCCGAAGTTGAGCTCCAAAAAGAGATCATCACGACCGAAAAGATGCTCTCAGGCCTGAAAGACACTCAAGAGCGCTTCAAGGTTTTGAAAAAGTTGAATTTTCTAATAATAAAATTCAACACCATGACCAATCGGTCCATCCCGTTTGAAATCCCCCAGAAATACGAAGAAACGCTTGTGGAAAGGATGTCTTCCGGGCGTGAAGCCGAAAAGCAGGAAAAATGATGCCCTGACAAGGCCCTCGTTGACTGCTGCAGCTGATTTTTCAGGCAATCGCGGCGTTTGTCGCTTATATTATACGGGTTTTTAATCAATGTGGAAAAAATGGTTCAGCCTTGATGACGCCAGTCTGACCAAGGGTGTATTGCTGGCATTTTTAATACTTTTCTTTCACGTCGGAATGCTGCTGGTGGTTGCCCTTCTTGTTGTGTTTTTCGGGTTTATCATACAGTATTTCGCGTGGATTCTTCTGGCCCTGGGCCTGGGCGCAGCCGGAACGATCGGTTTTATTCTGTATACTCTCAAAAAGCAAAGCAGCAGTATTGCAGAAGTGCTCACGATGCCCGAGTTCAAAGGCAAGAATATAGAACTGAGGCTTTTTGGCGGGCTGGCGTCCCTGAAAGTGACCGACAGCCTGGAATCGGCCCCTATGCTTGAACATGACGATCGGTGGCAGTCGAGATACCTGGAGTCGCCCGATACGTCCCGTGTGCGCGAATTGTCTGAATTGGCCAGGCTTCTGGAGAACGACCTGATTACGCAGGAAGAGTACCAGCAGGCGAAAGACGACCTATTCAACCGATAAAAAGGTGATCTATGCCAGCAACAGGTAAGACAGAAAACGGTAAATTGACAGTGGCGTTGATCTCAGGGGGGACGTCCGGCGAGCGGGAAATATCCCTTATTGGGGGCGAGCGGGTTTTCCAGGCCCTGGATACCGGGAAATATCATATCGTCCGGTATGATCCCGCCGTCGATCTTGCAAGGCTGGCAACAGATGCCGGCATTATTGACGTGGCCCTGGTGATCCTTCATGGAACAGGCGGTGAAGACGGGACGGTCCAGGGATATTTGGACCTTTTGGGCATCCCCTACCAGTGTTCCGGGGTCATGGGGAGCGCCATTGCCATGAACAAGCTGGTTTCCAAGTTTTTCTATGAAAAGGCGGGCATTCCCGTGCCCGATTATGTCGCAGTTGAAAATCCCGGGCAGGCGGATGCGGACGCGTGCATAGGGCGCCTGGGGCTTCCCCTGGTGGTCAAGCCCGCCTCCTGCGGCTCGAGCCTCGGCATGAGCATCGTTCGCAGCCGGGACGCGTTTTATGCGGCCCTGTCGACCGCATTTTCCCATGATGACACCGTGATTGCAGAGCAGTACCTGGCCGGCACGGAAATAACGGGCGGGGTTATCGGAAATGCGCATCCGGAGGCGCTGCCCATCGTGGAGATCATACCCAAAAACGGCTATGAGTTTTTCGATTACACGGCCAAGTATACCCCTGGTGAAACCCTTGAAATCTGCCCGGCACGCATCGACGAGGCGCTTTCCCGGAAAGCCCGGGAGCTTGCCCTTGCCGCGCACAAGGCCCTGTTCTGCAGCGGGTGCAGCCGTACGGACATGATCATCCATGACAACCGGATTTACGTCCTGGAAACCAACACCATCCCCGGCATGACCGAAAACAGCCTCCTGCCGTTGGCCGCGGCCGGTGCAGGAATGTCTTATTCGCAGCTTCTCGACAGGCTTATTGATCTGGCGATGGAGAAGAAGCCGGTTTCAGGGGAGACGCCCTGAAGCACCCGGCAGAAGCATTTGATAACAGATAATATAAGGAGCGTGCAGTTCAATGAAAGTATTGATAGTTGGCAGCGGCGGCCGCGAGCATGCACTGGCTTGGAAAATTTCCAGAAGCCCGGATGTGGAAACCCTTTACTGCGCGCCCGGCAATGCGGGCATTGCGGCGCTGGCCGAATGCATTGCCATAGATGCAAGCGACATCGTGGCATTAAAGGATTTCGCGCTGGAAAAACAGGTGGACCTGACCGTAATCGGACCGGAGCAGCCACTGGTGTCAGGCATCGTGGATGTCTTTGAAAAGGTCGGGCTCAAGGTTTTCGGGCCGCGGAAAGCGGCTGCACAGCTCGAGGGGAGCAAGTCTTTCGCAAAACAGCTGATGCTCAAGTACAACATTCCCACCGCAGCCGGGCGGACCTTTAACAGTTACGAGCAAGCCGTTTCGTATATGAAAACGATGGAGACCCCCCTTGTTGTCAAGGCGGACGGGTTGGCCGCCGGCAAGGGGGTCGTGGTCTGCCGCACGCATGACGAGGCCGAAGCGGCCCTGGACAGGATCATGCGGCAGCAGGTGTTCGGCGAAGCCGGTGCGACCGTGTTGATCGAGGAATACCTGGAAGGCGAGGAAGCCTCATTTATCGCGTTTACCGATGGCAAAACCGTGCTTCCCCTGCCCTCCTCCCAGGATCACAAAGCCATATATGAAGGCGACAAGGGGCCCAACACAGGGGGAATGGGGGCGATATCGCCGGCGCCGGTGGTCGATATCGTGATGCGCAGAAAGATCATGGAAAAGGTCATGCTACCCACGGTAAAGGCCATGGCCGCGGAAAAAATCCCCTACAAGGGCGTTTTGTATGCCGGGCTGATGATCTCCGGGGACAAGGTAAAGGTCATCGAGTTCAACTGCCGCTTTGGAGACCCGGAAACCCAGCCGATCCTCATGCGCACGCGAAATGACATTGTTCCCTTGATACAGGCGTCAATCGACGGCGGCCTTGAGCACTATTCGGTGGATATCGACGGGCGCGCTGCCGCCTGCGTGGTCATGGCAGCAGAGGGATACCCGGAAAAATACGACACGGGCCTGCCCATCAGGGGGCTGGACCAAGTGCCCCTGTCCGACGACAGGGCTGTTTTTCACGCAGGGACCGCTGAAAAGGAAGGGGCCGTGGTTTCATCGGGCGGGCGGGTGCTGGGCGTTACCGCCATGGGGGAAACCCTTGAAAATGCGGTTTCGCGCGCCTACGAGGCAATATCGGCCATTTCCTTTGACAAGGAATATCACCGGCCGGATATCGGCCACAGGGCCATTGCGCGCCTGAAGAAGCCGCCGCTGGTGGGCATTGTCATGGGGTCGGACTCGGACCTGTCCGTGATGGCGGCTGCAGGCGATACGCTTCTCCAGTTCGGCATCTCCTATGAAATGATCGTGTGCTCCGCCCACCGGACGCCGGCGGAGGCCTCGGTCTTTGCTAAAGGCGCACGGGCGCGGGGAATGAAAATCATCATTGCCGGTGCCGGCCATGCCGCGCATCTTGCCGGCGCCATGGCCGCGCATTCATCGCTTCCCATTATCGGCGTTCCCATTGACTCGTCCGCGTTGAGCGGCTTTGACGCGCTGCTGTCCACGGTGCAGATGCCCCCGGGTATTCCGGTTGCCACCATGGCCGTGGGCAAGCCGGGGGCAAAGAATGCCGCGGTCTTTGCAGCGCAGATCCTGTCCGTATCCGATCCGGACATGGCAAGGAAAGTCGATGATTACAAGGCAAAAATGGCGGCTGAAGTAAACCGGAAGGCAAAAGGCTTTGCCGGTTGACAACCATCTGCCTATCGATCCCGTAAACCCCGATCCAGGGGCAATGCTTCGGGCTTCGGATCTTATCCGTTCCGGCGGCGTGGTGATTTATCCGACCAGCATGCTTTACGGCCTTGGGGTGGACGCTTTCAACCCGAAAGCCGTGGACAGGGTGTTTTCCATAAAACGGCGTGCCGCCACAAAGCCTGTTTCCATCCTGATCAACCGGGTGGCGGCGCTTGAAGGCCTTGTGGCGGATATTCCGGATGCGGCCAGAGCGATCATGGATCGCCTGTGGCCCGGAAAAGTGACCCTCGTGTTTTATGCTTCCGGCAGCGTGCCGGCAGCCCTTACCGCCAAAACCGGAAAAATCGGCGTCCGGCTCCCGCTCCACCCGGCGGCCAGAAAACTGCTGGAACTGGCAGATGGGCCCGTGACGGCCACATCGGCCAACCTGTCAGGAGACCCCGGGTGCGGGCGCATTGAGGAGATGCCCGAAGCTTTGACCCGGTCGGTCGACCTGGTGCTGGATGCCGGGCCCCTTGCAGGCGGTATCGGCTCAACAGTCGTGGATGTCACGGTGTTCCCGCCGGTGATCCTGCGGGAAGGG
>SKZX01000054.1 GCA_007127175.1 Desulfobacterales bacterium | reverse complement strand
CCTTGTGTTTGACGCCGAAGCGCTGCTCTTCGTCGATGACAACAAGGCCCAGGTCCTTAAAGCCGATGTCCTTCTGGAGCAGCCGATGGGTGCCGATGACGATATCGGCAGTACCCTTTTGCATCCGAAAAATGATTTCTTTCTGTTCTTTTCGTGACCGAAAGCGGCTGAGGCACTCAACGGTTACGGGGTACCGGTCAAACCGCTGCGAAAATGTGAGATAATGCTGCTCCGCTAGCAGCGTGGTCGGCACCATGACGGCAACCTGCTTTCCGTCATTGACCGCCTTGAACGCCGCACGAAGCGCAACTTCCGTCTTGCCGTACCCCACGTCCCCGCAGATCAGCCGGTCCATGGGCGTCGGGGCTTCCATGTCCGCAAGGACGTCCTCAATGGCCTTGACCTGGTCTTCGGTTTCCTCAAAGGCGAAACCCGCTTCAAAATCCCGGTAATACGCATCATCACCGCCAAAGGCATGCCCATTTTCGACCTTTCGTGCCGCGTAAAGCTGGAGGAGTTCACCGGCAATCTTCTCAACGCTTTTCTTCGCCTTTGCCGTTATCTTTTCCCATGAGGTGCCGCCAAGCTTGTCAATAACCGGTATAACGTCATCGACGCCCAGGTATTTCTGGACCATGTCCATCCGGTCAACCGGCAGATACAGTTTGTCCCCCCCTCGATACTCGAGCACCATGAAATCGTTTGTGACCGCATCAATGGTCAACTTTTCAAGGCCTTTATATCGACCGATCCCGTGTGCGACATGGACGATGAAGTCATCAATGTTGATATCGGAGAAATCGAGAAAGGTGGTTCGGACGGCCTGGCGTTTTTCACGGCGGCTCCTGCGGATGTGCGTTTTTCCGAAAATTTCCTTTTCCGTGATGATGGCCAGGCGCCGGTCATGAAAGACAAAACCTCCGCTCAGATGCCCCGTGACAATGCCGGTTTTGGGCGATCTGCCGACCATTTCCGAAAAAAATGGGAAAACAGCCGGATGCTTCCCGTAAGGTTCAAGCAGCCCCTTGAAGCGGTCCGCCTGTAAACGCGACTGACAGGCAATCGCAACATGGTACCCGTTCGTTTCATGGGTGTCGATCCAGTCTGTCAAAGGCGTGAGCAATTGCTCTTTCCTGTCGGCAGCACGAATATGTCCGTCAAAACCGGAGTTGTCCTCAACAGAAAGATGAATTACCGGATGACCGGCTGTACCCGGTCCTGAAGGCGACTGCACATTTACCAGGGGAAACGACAGTTTCCGTATGTTCGCAAGATCTGATTTAACCTTTGACCATGGCTGATAAATGGATTCCGGCGATACGCACATCCGGTTGTCGTCGCAGGCCGACAGATAGTTTCGGGTTGCCCGGTTTTCATTTTTGACAGCCTCGCTTTCATTGGCTTCGGGGTCGTAATCAATGATGAGGGCGTTTTGATGCAGGTAGTCAAAAACCGTGTCCGTTTGCGCATATATCAGGGGAAGCAGCCCTTCAATGCCGGCAAAAACGCCTTCATTGCGAAGCCTTTCGATAAATTCAGTCACCGCAGATTCGGTAATTCCGGCCCTTTCTTTCTGCGCGCGCGCACGGCGGACGATATCATCCACCCGGTGCTTTTCAAAAACGGCCTCCCGGGCGGGAAGGATGATTGCCTCGCTGATTTGATCCACCTTTCTCTGGCTTGAAACCGAAAAACGGCGGATAGAGTCCACCACATCCCCGAAGAGTTCAATGCGCAGCGGATCATCGTACATGGGGGAAAAGATGTCGATGATGCCGCCGCGAACACTGTATTCACCCGGCTCCTCGACGATGGCCGAATGCACGTAGCCGCCGTTATGGAGCTTGGCCACAAGGCGGTCACGGTCCAGCTCTTCGTTGACCATAACGAGTTCCGCATAACCGCAAAGCTCACCCTTGGGTATGACCCGCTGCAGCAGGGTTTCCACTGGCGCAGCGATAATGGCTGGCGAACGCCCGTCAACGGCGAGTTTATAAAGCGTGCGAACCCGGTGAGCAGCTGTTTCATTATTGTAGGCAAGCCGTTTGAAAGGGAGGATATTATACGGCGGAAACATAAAAGCATTGGGCGTTGAAGGCCCCGCGAAAAAAGACAGGTCCTGCAAAAACGTTTCTGCAACCGGTTTCGAGGGTACGACGACGAAAACAAGGCGCTTTGCCTTTTCAGCGAGTTGGGCAACAATCAGGGCTTTCTCCGGGCCGCATGCGCCTGTTATGACAAGCTGCTTTGACGCATCGGCATGAATGGCATCATGAATGTCACGGATGATGTCTTCTCCGGCTTCGGCTTGCTTTCCAGAAAAACGGGTCATATCTGATCTATGCTCATATTAAGTCAGGGCGAAAAACCATCACTAAAAACCGCTTGACGGTTCATGGCGCCCATGCTATCAAAATGTTCACATTTCAGCCGACGTAGCTCAGTTGGTAGAGCAGCTGATTCGTAATCAGCAGGCCAGCGGTTCAAATCCGCTCGTCGGCTCCAGCAATAATGAAACCAGGGGTTTCAGGCTTTTTTCCTGAAACCTTTTTTGGCTTTAAAGCCCGGCATTCTCGCATGGGGGGATTTTCAGCATGGCTTTTTCACTTGAAAACAGGAATCTCATTTTTCAAGCCGATTACATACCACCTGATGCAGGCTGAAAACAAGTCGTAACCAATTTATTTTTTCGTTTAAAAAAAATTGTCATCAAATTTGTTCAAATGAAAACAGGATTTCCATAATTATTAAAAACCACTATAACATCTTGACATTTTATTCCTTTCTGTATATTTATAATTAATATAGCGTATTTTTGAATGAATTGTCAGGTGCGATATACATTAAACGCCTTCGCTCATCAACCGCTGTTTGCCCTGAAACACGGCTTAGAGCAACAGCGATTCAGTTCGCAGGGGATGAGAGAAAATGCAACATGTAAAAATATCATCTTTGTTATCAAGTGACCACGATATGGCCATGCCCGCTTTTTTGGATGATACCGATTATCCTGATGACAACCAACTGAAAACAGAAATCGATGAAATATCAAGCCGGATAGATCGCATCATGAAAACGGTAAAAGACCATTTTCCAGTCAGCAAAACCGAAATAAAAGAAATCGAGCCGGAAGACGATGCAGCCGCTCAGGACGAGGGTTGAACCGGTTCAAAGCACGTTTTATTATTAATAGCCCGAGCAGGAGGCATTGATGGCGTTGACAAAAAATAAAATTGTAGAGCAGGTGAACGAACTCGGCTTTACCAAGAAAAAATCGGTTGAAATTGTCGAATCCCTTCTGGAAATCATCAAACGAAGCCTGGAAAACGGAGAAGATGTCCTTGTTTCCGGTTTCGGAAAATTCTGCGTGAAAGACAAGTCAACCAGAAGGGGACGAAATCCGGCCACCGGCGATGACCTGCTTCTTGAGGCCCGAAGGGTTGTAACCTTCAAGTGCTCGGGCAAGTTAAGGGATCGCATCAATGACGGGAACGAATAGTCGTTATTGATTGCCGGATGACTTAAAATTTATCGCTTCGCGCATGGGCATGGGGTGGAATTCACTTCATGCCCATGCTGATTTTCAGTCTCAGGCGTCGATTTCATAATCTTTGATCTTGCTTAACAACGAAGGGTGGCTTATTTCGAGCAGCCTTGCTGCACGCGTCCTGTTCCCCCCGGTTTTTGCCAGTGCCTTACGAATCAGTGCCGACTCCAGTTTTTTCTTTCCGCTTTTCAAGGAATATCCGGAAAAAACCCCTTCAAACCCCTCCTCCTCCCGATGCATGTCCGGATTCAGCAAAACAGCCGGAAAGTGCTCTGGTTCCAACACATCTTTTTCTGCCAGGACAACTGCCCGCTCGATCATGTTTTCCAGTTCCCTGACGTTGCCTGGCCATTGATAATCAAGAAGCAGGGACATGGCAGCGGATGAAATGGAATGAATGGTTTTCCCCAATTTACGGTTGTAGCGATCCATGAAGAAGCGGCAAAGCAAGGGGACATCTTCGCTGCGGTCATGCAGCGGCGGAAGGTGTATCGACATGACATTCAAGCGATAAAACAGGTCGTCCCGGAAGTTGCCTTTCTTGATTTCATCTTCGAGACTTTTCGAGGTTGCCGCGATAATGCGCACATCCACAATCCTTGACTCAACGGCACCCACTGGCCGTATTTCATTCTCCTGCAAGACCCGAAGCAGTTTGACCTGCAAAGAAAGCGGGAGATCGCCGATTTCGTCCAGAAAAACCGTTCCGCCTGCCGCAGCATCGAACAATCCGCCATAATCCCGATCAGCTCCGGTAAACGCACCTTTTTTGTAGCCAAACAATTCACTTTCAAGTAAATTATGAGGTATTCCAGCACAATTTACTGGAACTATTTGTTTTTTACTACGCTTGCTTTGGTAATGAATGCCTTTTGCAATTAATTCTTTGCCTGTACCGCTTTCTCCCGTGACAAGGACGGTTGTATCATACTGCGCCACCTTCACGGCAAGCTTGAACAGGTCCTGCATCGCCTTGCTCTTGGCAACCATGTTTCCAAAACTGTGAGAACCTTCGATTTCCTCGATTCTCTGCTTTAATTCAACGTTTTCCGCCTTCAGGAGCTCCCTTTCCTGGGCCTTTTTCAGCGTCAGAAGGATTTCGTCCGGTTTGAACGGTTTGGAGATGTAATCATAGGCACCGAGCTTCATGGCTTCAATGGCGATATCAATACTGCCATAGGCGGACATCATGACAACATCGGTTTGATCCAGGTAGGCACCGGCGGCTTTCATAAACGCCATACCGTCCATTTTCGGCATTTTGATGTCGCAGAAAATATAATTATAGCGAACTTCTTTTACCTTCTGAAGGGCTTCCTGGCCATCGGCGGCCTCATCCACAATGTATCCGGCATCATTGAGCAATGCCGACATCATGTGGCGCATGTTTGTTTCATCGTCAACGATAAGAACCCTGCTCTGATTCATGGCCTCAATTTCTGTGGGGGGTTTCGGAAGCACGACGCATGGCGCAATCAAAGCGATTACCCATCGTCGGTGCCTGTTTGCTCTGGCGGTCCGACCAGCGGCAGATAAATGATGAACCGGGCTCCTGCCCCCTCGCTGTTTTCAATTGAAATGCACCCGCCAAGTCGCTCAATGATCATGTAGCTGACATAAAGGCCGAGGCCGGTTCCCTTGCCGATATCCTTGGTTGTAAAAAAAGGCTCGAACACCTTATCTGTATTTTCCGAAGAAATGCCTGCGCCGTTATCATGGATTTCAAGCCTTAACCATTGGCCATTGTCTTCGGATAAAGTGGTAAGCAGCCGGATTTCGCCCCGGTCCTTATTCGTTGAAGCGGATATGGAATCCACCGCGTTGATGACCAGGTTGACCATGACCTGGTGCAACTGGTTATAGTCTGCATATACAGTATCATTGGTGGCTGAAAAATCAAAAAAAAGGCGAATGTTTTGCATGAGGGGCTGTTGTGATAGCATACGCCCTGTATCATACAACATGTCATGAATGGAAAATGTCGAAAAACCGGAAGGCGCCGGCCTGGAAAAGTCAAGGAGCTGCCGGATAATATTGTTGATGCGGTTAATCTCAGCTTCGGCCCTCGCAATATAATCCATCCCGCTTGAATCCTCAGGAGATATGGACCGGGCCTTCAGCAGGCCGATGTATCCCAGCACGATGCTGATAGGGTTGCCGATTTCATGGGCAATACCGGCTGTCAGGCGGCCGATTGATGCAAGTTTTTCTGCTCTAATTATTTCCTGCTGCGCTATCTTTAAATCACGGTTGGCGGTTTCAATCTGCTTGATGGACTGCTCAAGCACCTGACGGTCGTCGTCAATCCGCTGCATCATTTTGTTTAATGAAGACGATAGCTTGCCGAATTCATTGTGCTGTTGTTCGGGAAACATGTCAAACGTGTCAGCATACCGGAAATTATCCGTCGCCCGAATCAACCTGTCGATCGGCCGGAAAAAAAGACCGGCAAAGCGATACATGCCAAAAGCGAAAAGAACAAGAAAATTGAGCAGCATATAGCCGATGGCCGCCTGCTGGGAACTGCGCAGCATGCCATAATAAGGGCCAAGCTCAATCACGGCGGCACCGGCACCGCCGGGCAAAGGGACGCCCACCACAAGATACTTGCTCCTTTGCCAGAGGATTCCCCATTCCTTCCCGGCAAAGCGCTGCAAAGGCTTTCCGGTTTGGATAACATGGTCGAGAAGAACTGCACCGTATTGATTGGTGGTTACAGAATCAGAACCGGGCAGTTCAAATATTGCCCCGTCAATTATATATAAGGCGCCTGCAACGGATGGAAAAACAGTTTGCAGGTCAAAATTCCAGCCGGACTGCAAGTCCTTGCGGAAAACACCTGGCTGATGCATTGAAATAACAAATTGTTTGCCGGACTTGAAGTGGTAATCAATGATATTTCGTTCAAGAATGCGAAACAGGACAAAATTGGTCAGGCCGATGGCGACCAGCAAAAGGAGGGCGAGCGTAATGGCGATCTTTATTCTTAGGCTTTTTAAGCGCAATTGAACCGCCGTAGCTTTGAAATCTCAGGTTTAAAGGTTTATCATCATTATTTATCAGCGGAGTGGCATCGGGAACCTGCGTTCATGCGCCATCATCTGTGATGCCTTTTCGTCGGGGAAAAATATGACAGCTGTTTTGTAACTGTATAGGCACATTATAAAATGAGCGGCCGCAGCTTATCAAGCCTTAAAGCAAAAAGGGGACAGATTTATTAT
>SKZX01000334.1 GCA_007127175.1 Desulfobacterales bacterium | reverse complement strand
CCGGCTATATTATTGCACCCCTATCGGGGTGCAGGGCTTGGGCAATATTCAATCGCCCCTTAATCCGTGATTTGTTAAAAAATTAACATCTGTTAATTGTTAAGTTTAAACACTTTAACAGTTGAACACATCACTATGCAATCAAAATTGCGATATTCCGGTTTTTTTTGAAGGGCCTGGAAGTTGGCACCCGTGTTGCACCGTAATGGGTCAGGTATATCCGGATGTGATTGCGTCATTATTGATCCATCAGGATGGTCCCGGTTTGAACCGTACGCCGCGGGGTCATGGACTTTAACCTGGGAGACGGAATTGAATTCCGTCCCCTGGGGCAGAAACACCGCCCGGGGGAAAGACTCCCAGTCTGTAGGTCGACGACAAAACCATTCCCGATACCGGGAGCGTTTAAGCGCGACCGGGTACGGCAGCGATCAAAAACACTCAGGAATCGATGCATTGATGCAAAAGGCGGATCACACACTTGATTTAAGGGGCTTTATTCTGCCGATCGCCCTGCTGAAGGTCAGCCAGGTCTTTCGCGAGATGGGGCCGGATCAGACGCTTGAAATCATCTGCCATGATTCGGACACAAGCAGCGACCTGCTGAAAATCATCCCGGCGTATTCATGTGAACTGATACGCCAGGTAGAAACCGGCAACGGTTGTTCGTTTCGGTTCCGAATGAAGAAAACAAACAGGTAAGGACGCTGAAATGAGTTTGAAAATCGGTTGCTATGTCTGTCACTGCGGGATCAACATCGCCGGGAAAGTGCGTGTTGAAGAGGCGGCCGCATTTGCCGCAACACTCAGGTCCGTTGTGGTGGCCCGGGACTACAAGTTCATGTGCTCCGACCCCGGCCAGGAAATGATCGAAAAGGACATCCATGAATACGGGCTGAACCGGGTGGTGGTGGCCTCCTGTTCGCCGCGCCTCCATGAAAAGACGTTCCAGGGGGTCTGCCAGCGCTCGGGCATCAATCCCTATTATTTTCAGATGGCCTCCATCCGGGAGCACGTTTCCTGGGTCACCGCAAACGAAGAAGACGCCACGAGAAAAGCAAAGACACAGATCGCCGGCGCGGTCAACCGGGTGTGCCACCATGAACAACTGGAAAAGCGGCAGGTATCCGTGCACCCGGACATCATGGTCGTCGGCGCCGGGATTGCAGGCATGCAGGCGGCCCTGGATATCGGGCGGGCCGGCAACAAGGTCTACCTGGTCGAAAAGGACCCGACCATCGGCGGGCACATGCTGCAGTTCGACAAGACCTTTCCGACCCTGGACTGCGCCGCGTGTATCGGCACCCCGGTCATGGTGGAAGTGGGGCAGCAGCCCAACATCAACCTCATGACCTATTCCGAGGTGGTGGATGTCACCGGCTACATCGGGAACTACAATGTGACGGTGCACCGCAAGCCCCGCTACGTCACCGAAGGGGTGTGCACCGGATGCGGTGAATGCGAAAAGGTCTGCCCCATTGTCCGGCCCAGCGAATGGGACGTCGGCCTCAAGGACCGCCACGCCATTTATCGGTCGTTTCCCCAGGCGGTTCCCATCGCTTTCGTTATCGACAAGCGGGGGACCGCCCCCTGCAAGGCCACCTGCCCGGCCCATGTTTCCATACAAGGCTATATCGCGCTGATGAACCAGGGCAAATACAAGGAAGCGCTTGACCTGTTCCGGCAGGCGCACCCGTTCCCCGGTGTTTGCGGGCGGGTCTGCCATCACCCTTGCGAAGGCAACTGCACCAGAAATGACGTGGACCAACCCCTGGCCATCCGGGAGCTGCATCGTTTCCTGGCGGACTGGGGCAGGGCGGCCGATGCGGACGCACCGCTTGAAAGCCCGACACCTGGTCATGAAAAAATCGCCATTATCGGGTCCGGGCCGGCCGGGCTTTCTGCGGCATATTTTCTTGCCTTGAAAGGGTATGCGGTCACCGTTTATGAAAAGCTGCCCATTGCCGGCGGCATGATGGCCGTGGGCATCCCCGAGTACCGGCTGCCCCGTGATATCCTGGCCCACGAGATCGAACAGATCGAAAAGCTCGGGGTTAAGATCCAGACCAATACCGCCTTTGGAACGGATATTACACTGGAAAGCCTGAAAAATGACGGTTTCAAGGCTGTTTTCATGGCGGTCGGGCTCCACGGCGGGCGCCGGCTGGGCATTGAAAACGAAGATACCGCCGGCGTTCTCCAGGGCGTCGATTTTCTGCGGGATGTGGCCATGGGAAAAGATGTGGCCGTTGGAAAGGACGTCCTGGTGATCGGCGGCGGCAACGTGGCTGTGGACGTGGCCTTGAGTGCCAGGCGAAAAGGGGCTGAAAACGTCACCATGATCTGCCTGGAAAAGCGCGGGGAAATGCCGGCGTGGGAGCACGAGATACAGGACGCCGTTGACGAGAATATCCAGATTGTGAACAGCTTCGGCCCGAAATCCTTTTTTATTGACAAACAGTCGGGCCGGGTTTCCGGAATCGAGTTCAAATCCTGCACAGCGGTGTTTGACGAAAACGGGCGGTTCAACCCCGCCTATGACGAAAATGCTTGCCAACCCTATTTTGCCGATACCGTCATCATTGCTATCGGCCAGTCGGCTGAACTCGATTTCGCACCGTCACAGGACATCGCCGTTTCAAAGCGGGGGGGCCTTGAGGCCGACCCGGTGACCCTTCAGACCCCCCTTGAGTGGGTCTTTGCGGGCGGGGACGCGCTTTACGGGCCCAAATCGGTGGTTGAAGCGGTGGCCTGCGGCAAGGAAGCCGCGGAAAGCATCTACCGCTTTATTAACGGTATGGACCTTCACGAGGGGCGGGAAAAAACATGGGACTTTGCAAGACCGGAAATACCGCCGGAAACCATTGAGGAGATCCGGCAGGACCGTGTGCCGGTCAAATGCCTGGACCCGGAAGCCAGGAGGGCCAACTTCTGCGAAGTCTATGAAGGGTACACCGAAGATCAGGCCCGCAAGGAAGCCACCCGGTGCCTGGAGTGCGGTGTCTGCTCCGAGTGCTACGAGTGTCTCAAGGCCTGTCAGCCCAATGCCATCAACCACGAGATGCAGGCCGAGGACCGTGAAATCAAGGTGGGTTCCATTATCATCGCCACCGGCTTCGACCTCATGGATCCCGCACCGCTGAAACAATTCGGGTATGGCAAATACCCCAACGTGTTTACAAGTCTGGAGTTCGAGCGCCTCAACAACGCCACCGGCCCCACGGGCGGCCAGATTCTCATGAGAGACGAAAACGGGGTGTTTGAAGGAAAACCGAAAAGCGTGGCCCTGATTCACTGCGTCGGCAGCCGGGACACCCATTACCATGAATACTGCTCCCGGGTCTGCTGCATGTACGCCCTGAAGTATTCCCACCTGATCAAGGAAAAGGTGGGCCACGATACCGAGGTCTATGATTTCTATATTGACATGCGGTGTTTCGGCAAGGGGTATGAAGAATTCTACCGCCGGTGCCAGGAGGAGGGCACCCAGTTCGTCCGCGGCAAGGTGGCAGAAATTACGGACAAAGCCAGGCGTCCCGAAGAGGAAGGAAAACTTGTTGCCATCGCCGAAGACACCCTGCTGGGCAGAAGAATCCGGGTCCCGGTGGACATGGTCGTGCTGTGCGTAGCCATGGAAGCCCGTGAAAATGCCCATGACATCTGCCGTTTGTTCGGCGTCAGCCAGGGCAAGGACGGGTTCTTCCTTGAGGAGCATCCCAAGTTGGGGCCCTTGAACACCTCTACGGACGGTGTTTTCCTGGCGGGCGCGTGCCAGTCCGCCAAGGACATTCCCGACACCACGGCACAGGCGAGCGGGGCCGCGGCTAAAGCGCTTTCATTGGCGCACCGGGGCGTGGTCGAGGTCCCTTCCGCCATTTCCTGGATCGACCCGGATATCTGCGCGGGGTGCCAGGTCTGCATCGGCCTTTGCGCCTACGGCGCCATTGAGTTCGATACCCGGCGCGCCATCTCCGTTGTCAATGAAGCCCTTTGCAAGGGGTGCGGCAGCTGCTCCGGGTTCTGCCCGAGCAACGCGGCCCAGGTGCGCCATTTTAAACCAAGCCAGCTGATGGCCGAGCTGGAGGGGATTATCGACACGATTCATCAGGTTGGGTTGTAGATGGCGTAGAGGAAATCGGTTTCGATGTGGAAGAAACCAATCGTAACAAGCGGATGCACTGGACGGCCGTTTTTCGACCCAGTCATTCTTGAAAAAATATAACACGGAAACCGGAGGAGATGATCCATGGACGATTTTGAACCGACCATCATCGCTTTTGTCTGCAACTGGTGCACCTATACGGCGGCCGACCTGGCTGGGACCTCAAGGCTGTCATACCCGACCAATGTGCGACTGATTCGCGTGATGTGCACGGGCATGGTGGATCCAAAATATATTATCAAGGCTTTTCTGGAGGGCGCGGATGCCGTGCTCGTGAGCGGGTGCCACCCCGGGGACTGTCATTATATCAACGGCAACTATAAGGCCCGGCGGCGCATGAAGCTGTTGAAAGCCATTCTGCCCCAGTACGGTTTTGATGAAAAACGGCTCAAGCTGACATGGATCGGTGCTTCCGACGGCATCCAGTTCGCCCGGACCATCAGGGAAATGGTGGCTGAAATCAAAACGCTCGGCCCCAATGAAGCAAAACATGCCGCGGTCGTCTGACAACCGGCTGTTTATAACTATTTGAATATCCCAAGGGAGGCACTTCATGGCAAAAACAGCTTTATGCGAAGTGGCGGATCAGGACCTGCAGGCATCTATGGCAGCCTTTTTCAGATCGCTGCTGGCGCTGGACGAGATCAGTGCAGTCATGGTTCCCATGCACCTTCCCGCCAAGGACATGGTGATGCAGACGCTGGTGACGGACCCTGAAGCACTTGACGCGGTCGATCCGCTGGCCCCGTCATTTCCGATGAACGCGGCACGCCTGGTGTCCCGGCTCACCAAACGACCTGCCGGGGGAACCGTGGCGGTTGTGCTTCGTCCCTGTGAGATACGGGCGCTGATCGAGCTGGTAAAGCTCAAGCAGGGTTTGATGGACGATATTGTCGTCATCGGCCTGGATTGCCCCGGTGCATTCAAGAACACCGACTACCGGAAGTTTGCAGCAAATGAGCCGGAAACCGCCACAGGCCGGTTCCTCAAGGGGGCGCTTTCAGGAGAGACGGCATTCGGCGATGGCGTGGAGGTTCCGGTCGCATGCAGGGCCTGCACCCATCCGGTACCCCATGGCGCCGACCTTTCCGTCGGCCTTTTCGGCATAGATATCGATAAGACGTTTCTGGTGTCCGCGGAAACGGAAAAAGGGGAGGCGCTTTTTGAAAAGCTGGGCCTGGGTGAACAGGAACCCCCGGCCAAGCGGGAAGAGACCATAGAATCCCTTGTGGCCGCGCGCACTGCATTCAGAGATGAAATGTTTGAAAAAATCCGTGAAAACACCAACACGGCAGAAAAACTCTCAGCCTACCTTGCCGGCTGCATCAATTGCTATAACTGCCGGGTGGCATGCCCGGTATGCTATTGCCGGGAATGCGTTTTCGTCACCGACGTGTTTGACCATGATCCTTATCAGTATCTTCGGTGGGCAAGGCGGAAAGGGAAGATCAAGATGCCCACGGACACGGTCTTCTACCATCTCACCCGGATGGCCCACATGACCACGGCCTGCGTCGGCTGCGGCCAGTGCAGCAATGCATGCCCCAACGACATCCCCCTGGTGGAATTGTTCACCGCCACCGCCAGCCTGACACAGGCCGCTTTTGATTATGAAGCGGGCAGGAGCCTGGCGGAAGAGCCGCCGCTGTCTGCGTTCAAGGCGGATGAGTATGCCGACGTGGTTGAAATCACGCATTGACAAGGAGTTTTGATATATGAAACCCAAGATCGGACGCGCCCTGGTGGTCGGGGGCGGCATCAGCGGCATCCGCGCCGCACTGGATCTCGCGGAGACCGGGTACGGGGTGACCCTGGTGGACAAGGCGCCCCACCTGGGCGGGGTGCTCAGCCAGCTTGACAACCAGTTCCCGACCAACCATTGCGGCATGTGTAAAATGCTGCCCCTTGTTGAGCGGGATGCCGGCTCCCAGTACTGCCTCAGAAAAGGGTTGTTCCATGAACATATCGATATCCGGACGTCCACGGAAGTGGTCGGCATCGATGGTGAAGCGGGCCATTTTACCGTCAGGCTGAGAAAACAGCCGGGGTTCGTGGACCCGGACACCTGCATCGGCTGCGGGGAATGCACGGCTGTGTGCCCGGTGGAGGTCCCGGATGATTTCAACGCCGCAATGGCTCGTCGCAAGGCGGTGTATCTGCCCGTGCCGCACATGATGCCCAACACTTACGTGATCGATCCCGCGACGTGCACTCGCTGCGGGGAGTGCGTGAAGGTCTGCCCGACCGGTGCAATACGGCTTTTTCGGGAAGGGCGCCAGGAATTCGGCGTGCTGGTGGTGGACGACGAATATACCGTTCGCGACTCCATCAAGGAATGGCTTGAAGAAGAAGGGTTTTCCGTTGAAACCGCCGGTTCCGGCGAGGAAGCCCTTGAAGCCATGAAGAAGCAGCCTTTCCGCATGATGCTGCTCGACATCAAGATGCCGGGCATGGACGGCGTGGAAGTGCTGAAAAAAGCCATGGACCTCTTTCCGGACATGGCCGTTGTCATGATGACCGCCTATGCGACCGTCGAAACCGCTGTTGAAGCCATGAAAACCGGGGCCATGGACTATCTCATGAAGCCGTTTGACCCCGAAGACCTCGT
>SKZX01000349.1 GCA_007127175.1 Desulfobacterales bacterium | reverse complement strand
TCAGACCGTAGGGGAGGTCGGCATACCGCATCCGGATGCGGGCCGCAGCCATGGCCACGATGGCCAGCATCCACCCCACGCCCGCACCGAATCCGAAAACCACCGATTCGATAAAGGTGTATTCCCGCTCCACCATGAACAGGGATCCGCCGAGTATGGCGCAGTTGACGGCGATGAGCGGCAGAAAAATACCCAGCCCGGCATAAAGGGACGCGCTGAAACGGTCGATGAGCATTTCAATGGCCTGGACCATGGCCGAAATTACCGAGATGAAGACGACGAGCCGGAGAAAGCTAAGGTTAACATCCCCGAGCCCCGCCCACTCTAGCGCCTCCGGGGCCAGCAGGTAATGGAAAATGAGCCAGTTAACCGGGGTGGTGACGGTCAGAACGAAAATAACGGCAAATCCCAGGCCGACAGCGGTGTTGAGATTCTTGGAGATGGCCACGAACGAGCACATGCCCAGAAAGTAGGCAAGCAGGATATTGCCTGCAAAAACTGAATTCATAAACAGGCTGACCAGTTCAACCATGGTTATCGATCCTCATCTGGTTTTTTTCCCTAAAAACGCTTTCCGTTTGGGTTTTTTCCGCTTTTACCGATCTTCCTCGCCCGTACCGGTGATGTATTTCTGAAGCCATGCCATAAGCCCTATAATGATGAAAGCGGCCGGGGCCAGCAGCATGAACCCCATGTTCTCATATCCCGCGTCATAAAAGGACTGGGGTATGACAAAATATCCAAAAATGGACCCTGAGCCGAACAACTCGCGCAGAAAGGCCACGGAAAGCAGCACCGAGCCATAACCCGCGCCGTTGCCCAGTCCGTCCATGACGGCCAGGTGCGGCGGGTTGGACATGGCAAACCCTTCCGTGCGCCCAAGGATGATGCAGTTGGTGATGATCAGGCCCACGAAAACCGACAAGAGGCGGCTGATCTCGTAATAATAGGCCCTTAAAAATTCGTCGGTCAGGATGACCAGGGAGGCGATAACCCCGAGTTCGACGATGATCCGGATGTTGCCCGGGATGATTTTCCGCATCAGGGAGATAATAAGGCTGGATCCCGTGATGACGAATATCATGGCCAGGGTCATGACAAAGGCCGTCTTGAGTTGTATGGTGACCGCCAGCGCCGAGCAGATGCCCAGCATCTGCATGTTGATGGGGTTGTTCGTCCACGCGGGCTCCGCAAACGCCTTGAAGGACTTTGTCCGTGTCAGTTTCATCGCTTTGCGCACCTCATCTGGTTCTGTTCCTGCTTATCCTGCGGGCATTTCGATCCGGTTGTCCCGGAACCGGATGGATATGGGCTCATATCGGTAAAGGACCTGTTTGAGGCCATCGGACAGTAGTTTGCCGGTCAGGGTCGCGCCGCTGATACCGTCGACGTAATGGGGCCTGTCCTCTTCGGGGACCTGCCGCTCCACCTCGCCGCGGGCGACCCTTACCGAGACGAATGTCCCGTGCCGGTCTATGATTCTTTTTCCTTCGAAGTTTTCCTGGAACCATTGCCGTTCGATTTCCCCCCCCAGGCCGGGTGTTTCCGAGTGCCGGGTGATGGTAAAGCCCCGCACGGTGGAACCGTCGTTTTCAATGGCCAGGTAGCCGCTGATCATGCCCCATACCCCCTTGGTTTCGATGGGCACGATATACGCTTGAATGGTGCCGTTTTCGATGTAAAGGTATATGGGCAGCACCGGTTCGTCATTGACCCGGTCGCCTTCAACAATGGCCCCGGTCTGGGTGGCGCCGAAAAGGACGATCTTCTCATTGTAAAGGGCCGTTATTTCTTCGGCCGTGTATCTTTGGTCCCGTGAAACCAGGTCGACCGCCAGGAGGACATTTTTTTTGCGATTGATTTCCATGTTCTGCTGCTGCCGGGGCTGCAGGGCGGTGGCCGCGGTGGTGAGCAGCAGCGCCAGGACGATGCACATGCACACGGCGAAAACGATGGATTTTGCCATGTCAGACATTGGGAATCCTCCTTCTGATACGCAGGCGTGTTTCCGTATATTCCATCAAGGGGGAAAAGATGTTCATAAACAGGATGGCAAGCATGACCCCCTCGGGAAATGCCGGGTTCACCACCCGAACCAGGACGGCGATCGCCCCGATTAAAAAGCCGTATACCCACTTGGCGCGATCAGTGCCGGGGGCGGTGACCGGGTCGGTTGCCATGTAAACGATGCCAAAGGCGAAACCGCCGGTCACCAGGTGATAGACGGGGTTGATCGAAAACCATGCCGGCAGGTCGGGTGATTGAAAATAATTGAAAAGCAGGCCGGTTGCAATTGCCCCGATGACGCCGCCTGCCATAATGCGGTAGCTGGCGATACCCGTTGCAAGAAGGATCAGTGCGCCGATGAGGATGCAGAGTGTCGAGGTTTCGCCGATACTGCCGATGTGGTTTCCGAAAAAAAGGGTTTGAAAGGTGTAGCCGCTGTCGGCGAAAACCGCCTCGATGCGCGCCTTCGGGTCTGCCAGGGCAGCAATTGCCAGCGGGGTTGCACCGCTGACGGCGTCAACGGCGTTCCCGGCTGTGTCCCTGACCGCCACCCATACCCGGTCGCCGCTCATCTGCACCGGGTATGCGAAAAAAATGAAGGCCCGTGCGGTGAGTGCCGGGTTGAAGAGGTTGCGGCCGGTGCCGCCGAATATTTCCTTGCCGATGACCACCCCGAAAGTGATGCCGGCCGCCACCTGCCAAAGGGGTATGGTCGGCGGGAGCGTCAGGGGAAAAAGCAGCCCCGTGACCAGAAACCCTTCGCTGATGGGGTGCCGCCGGATAGCCGCAAAAAGACCTTCCCAGAACAGGCCGACCCCGTAGGAGACGATCACGATGGGCATCACGATAATGAGTCCTTCACCAAACACCGACATAAAATCGGTGCTCAATCCCGAAACGTTTCGCGCGTGGAAGCCCGTGTTGTAGATGCCGAAAAGAAACGGCGGCATGAGGGCTGCCAGCACAATGCTCATGTAGCGCTTCAGGTCGAGGCTGTCCCGGATAAAGGGCTGGTTCTTGACGGGAATGGCCGGGTAGAGGAAAAAGGTTTCCGTGGCCTCGAAAAACGGCTTCAGCCGCTCCATTCGCCGCCCTTTTTCAAAATACGGGCGGGACCTGTCAAACAGCGTGCGCAATGGCTTCTCAATTCGCCCCATAGGTCAGATCCGATCCTCGTAATATGCACGACGGGTGGTTTTGAGTGCCTCGGCCAGTTCGATCTTGGCCGGGCAAACATAGGTGCAGAGGCCGCATTCCACGCAGTCGAGCAGGCCGTGCATGAGCGCTTCCTCGATTTCTTCGGCATAGACACACTTGTAGGCGAACTGCACCATGATGTCTACCGGGCATACCTGCTCGCACTTGCCACAGTTGATGCAGGCGCGCTCCTCGCCCCGCATGTCGGCCTTGGCCGTAAATTCTTTTTTGTGAAGGGCATACAAAAATGTTCGCGACGCAGTGGGTTTGCGGGCCCCCGGCTTCAGAAAGCCAAAAAGCTCGGGATCGGCTGCGTCCTCGATCAGGAGCAGCGATGTTTCGTAAAACCCCATGAAGCCGTCCGGTTCAGCGGTTTGCCCCCGGAACAACCCACCGGTGATCCACCTGCGGCCCCGGGCGGTTTCCGGGTCAGGCAGAAGTGATGCAAGGGGGGCGCCCAAGCGGGTTTTCACGCACCGGTTGACAGCAGGACTGCCGTTGCCGGAAGCGGATACGGCCATGATCCGGGATATGGGGTAGCGCCCGGATGCCATGCCTTCGGCCAGCAGGAGCACATCCTGGCCGTTCATGAACCACGCCCGGTTTTCAACGGCGGATTTTTTTGTGTGATAGAGCACGACCCCCGGGTCTTCAGCCGGGTAAGGACCGGCTGTCCGATGGGTGATTATTGCCCGGATGTCAGGGCTTTCGACCGGCACCTGTTCGCTTTCGCACACATAGACCGGCACGCCCAATCGCTCGAGTATCCGGATGCCTGAAACAAAAAGGGGTTCATTGCCCTTGAGGTATACGGTCGACGGTACCTGGAAAGGGTCGGCCGGGTCCAGGCAGACCCACAGGGAAGCTGGCTTTTCATCCGGTGCGGCAATCGTCCGGTACGGCAGGCTGCGGACAAGCGGCCAAAGGCCGCGAACCGCCATGGCATCGATGACCTGGTCGCGGTCCATCCCCTTGGCCGCTTTCTCGTCAACGGGCTCAAAGGCCTCGTGTTCTTCCGTTTCCCCGGTTTCAATTACAATGCGCGTGATGGCGCGCCGATGGCCGTATTCGATGTCCGTGACGGTGCCGCCGCCGGGCGACAGGAAGCGAATCCATGGCTTTTTTTTGTCTTCGAAAAGGGGCGAGCCGATGTTGACGGCATCCCCCTTCTTTACCAAAAGACGGGGCTTGATCAGGGGTATATGGTCCGGCAATGCGGCCACGGAGCTGACCGCAGGCCCGTCTTCGACCGAAGGGGCGGGCCTTCCGGCCACATGAATGCCAAGGCTTTTTTTAATCGAGACGTTTTTCATCGGCTAATTCGTGTCCTTCCACTTGAACCTCAATTATAGTCCCGGTTCAAACAGGTTGCAAGCATCCGCTGTTTCTGAAATAATGCAGGCAACCATTTTTGCTGTCAAGGAGTTGTTATGCGACTGTATGCCGTCGCCGATATCCATGCCCGGCCTGCCCGGATCGAACGCGTGCGCGCGGGCGTGCGACAATTCGAACCGGATGTCCTGGTGGTCGCGGGGGATATCGGCAGCTACATCAATCCCAACGGTGTTTATTCCCAGTTGAACGATCTGGGCATACCGGTGTTGACGGTTCGGGGAAATTCCGACAGGCGATGGCATGATCAATGCCTTTGTCGATATGAAAATATTCTCTCCCTCCACCTGCGGCCGGTGAGTATCCGGGGTGTTTCTTTTGCAGGCATTTCAGGCGCGGTGCCGGTGCCGTTCAGGACCCGGGTCGCCTTTCGCGAAAAGCGCCTTTTTGAAGCGGCGGCCGGTGTCATTTCTGATGAAACCATTCTGGTTGTCCATCCCCCGCCTTTCGGGACCCTTGACCGGGTCCTCGGCCGCCTGAGCGCCGGTTCTAAAGGCGTGGCGCGCCTGGTTGCCGCCCGGAGGCCCCGGATGGTCCTGTGCGGCCATATCCATGAACATACCGGGGTTGAGAAGACCGGCGATACACTGGTTGTCAACTGTTCCATTGCCCACGGTTCAAACGGTGCCGTCATCGATTTTGACGGTCCTGCCGCAAGCATCGTCCCCGCTGTCACAATGGTCTGACACTCAGCCCACGAAGGGACGCCGAAGTATGGTGTCCTTTTTCCAACGGTCACGTTTTTCAGGATATGCGATGTTGAAATGCAGACCCCGGCTTTCCTTGCGGTGCCGGGCGCATTGGATGACGAGTTCGGCAACGATGGCGATGTTCCTCAATTCCACAAGGTCCATGGTGATTCGGAAATTCCAGTAATATTCCTGGATTTCCTCCTGGATGATGTCGATGCGGCGTCGCGCTCTGTCCAGCCGCTTGTCTGAGCGCACGATGCCCACGTAATTCCACATCAGCCGGCGGATTTCGTCCCAGGTATGGGAAATGACAATGGCTTCATCGCTGTCAATGGTCCCCATGTCATCCCAGGGCGGGGTGTCGGGAAGTTCCTCGGCGGAGGATGCCGTATCGGCGCTTTCGATCTGCTCGACGGTTTTTCGGGCGGCCTGGTGGGCATAGACCAGCGCTTCCAGAAGGGAGTTGCTGGCCAGGCGGTTGGCGCCGTGAAGGCCTGTGCAGGCGGTCTCCCCGATGGCGAAAAGGTGCCGGATGTTGGTCTGGCCGAAAATGTCGGTTACCACGCCGCCGCACATGTAATGGGCGGCGGGGACCACCGGCAGGGGCGCTTTGGTCATGTCGAAGCCGAATTCAAGGCATCTGGCATACAGGTGCGGGAAGCGGGACTGGACAAACGCCGCATCTTTGTGGGTGATGTCGAGAAAAACAGAGTCATCCCCGCTTTTTTTCAGCTCCAGGTCGATGGCCCGGGCGACCACGTCGCGGCATGCCAGCTCCTTCAGGGGGGAATAGTCCGCCATGAAGGCCCGGCCCCGGGCATCCCTGAGGATTCCCCCTTCCCCCCGCACGGTCTCGGATAGGAGGAAATTCTTGGCCTTGGGGTGAAACAGGCACGTGGGGTGAAACTGTACGAATTCCAGGTTGGCAACGGCTGCCCCGGCCCTGTAGGCCATGGCGATGCCGTCGCCGGTGGCCACGTCCGGGTTGCTGGTGTAGGCGTATACCTTTCCGGAGCCGCCGGTGGACAGAATCGTGCTCCGGGCCAGGAAGGTATGGATCGCCCCGGATTCGCGGTCCAGGACGTATGCGCCGTAGCAGTGGTCTTCGTGGGTGGTGATGATGAGGCCCCGCTTCAGCCGGGTGGATCGGGTGATGAGGTCGATGGCAACGTGGTCTTCAAAAATATGGATGTTCGGGTTTTCCAGCACCCGTTTGACAAGGGACTCTTCCACCGCCTGTCCGGTAAGGTCCCGGGCGTGTACAATCCGGTTGTGGGAATGTCCCCCTTCCCGCCCCAAGGAAAGCGCGTCTCCTTTTTCGCTCCGGCTGAATTCGACGCCGAGGTCGATCAGTTCCTGGATTCTTTCCGGTGCCGACCGGACGACCATTTCAACCACGTCCGGGTTGCAGATGCCGTCTCCTGCGGCAAGGGTGTCCTGTATGTGAAGGTCAAAGGAGTCCGTGGCGTCCAGAACGGCGGCAATGCCGCCCTGGGC
>SKZX01000295.1 GCA_007127175.1 Desulfobacterales bacterium | reverse complement strand
CATGTCATCGCATATTCCGCCTAACGCAATAGTTTACCGAGCCTTGACCACCTCGGCCCACGCTGTTCGCGGTCCCATGACCAGTATATGATAAACGCTTTTCCTTTTAAGGCTCTTTCTTCGACAAAGCCCCAGAAACGACTGTCGTAGCTGTTGTCGCGGTTGTCGCCAAGGACGAAATAACTGCCCTCCGGCACCTTTATAGGGCCGAGATTGTCTCTTTCGCTGACATCCATCGGAATAATATGGTTTTCCGTATACATGGTGTATCCCTGTTCGACAGGTTCATCATTCACGTAGACGGTCTTGTTCCGAATTTCAACGATGTCTCCGGGCACCCCGATAACCCGCTTGATGAAATCCTTGTCCGGTTCAACCGGGTATTCAAAGACGATGATATCCCCCCGTTCAGGGGTGCTGCCGTGGAAAATGGTGATATCGCTGAACGGGAGCGTCGTGCCGTAGATGAACTTGTTGACAAGGATATGATCGCCGATTTGAAGCGTCGGTTTCATCGAGCCGGACGGGATCTTGAATGCCTGGACGATAAATCCCCTTATGAAAAGGGCGAGCAAAATTGCAATCAAAACGGCTTCAAGGTTTTCCCTGAGCCTGCTTTTTTTCCGCTTGGGCCCTGATTCAACAGCCTGATTTTTTTCTTTTTTCACAGTGTATGATATTTCCCTGTCTACAGAAATGGTCCCTGCACCTGATGGTTTCGGCAAGAATGCGCTTCTACCTTCCGATCCGCTCCCCGATTTCGTCAAGTTTGGCCGTCACGTTGTTTCGAATCCATACGGCATCCCACCATTCATACGGATTGACGAACACATTTCCGACGATCACGGAAAAATGCAGGTGGTCGCCCCCGGCAAGGCCTGTCATGCCCGTGTTGCCGATGATATCGCCTTTTGTGACAAAATCCCCGGGTTCAACATTGATTTCGCTCAAATGCGAGTAAAGCGACATCAAACCGAATCCATGGTCGATAACAACCGTATTGCCGTATAACCCGATCCAGTCAACGAGGTTGATCCGTCCGCTGTTGGCGGCCGGAACCGGGGCATGCCGGGTCGATGCGAGGTCCACCCCGAGATGAACGCTCCAATCGACTGCTTCTCCTTTGTAAATGTAGGCCCGCTGGTCGGCAAACCCGGCCCTGCGCTGGGCTCTTGGAAGCGCCGTGAATCCGCCGTCCCAATGGAGGGCGTTTTCGGAGTGCACATGAAGCGCCAACAGGGCTTCGTCATTCCTGCGGCGGAGTTCCCCGTTGAGGAATAAAAACTGCTCAATGAGCGGCAGATCATGCGGAAAATCCGGTACGGAATGGAATTCAGGCAGCATCTGGCGGAGAAAGCTGTCGGATATGACAAGGTTTTCGGCGTCAAACGCCCTGTTCTGAATATAATGCTGCAACCCGCTGTGCCCCTGATTTCCGGCCCTGTCTTGGGCAAACAACGCCAATGGGGTGCTGGCGCCCTGGTCATGGGCCAGGGCAAAAAAGGCGAGGTTGACATTTTCGTCCTTAAAATAACCTGAATAGCCTTGAAAAAAGTTGTCTCCCACGCGGATGCCGTGCTTTTCGCACGGCTCGGACAGCCTGTATATGACAAGCCCGGAACCGCCCTGGCTGACATTGTGCTGCCGGCTCAAAACGGTTATCCTGGGCGGGATTGAGTCAATGACGATTTCCTTTTCCATGTAGGCCAGGTTCCCGGTAAACCACTGCCGCCAGGACCGGTCCCATGCAGCAATTCTGAGAAGCGCTTCACCTTCCTGCAATCCTTTTTCGCGAATGTCGATGTTGAGTGTAAAATCAACCTGCCCCGTGCCGTCATCGCTTTCTGCAAGAGCCCTGTCATAGGTTTTGTTGAAAAGGGTCACCTCCCGGCCGTCCTGCATCAGCGCTGCAAACACTTTGCGTACCCCGCTGTGCTTGTCCCCAACGGTGACGGGGATTTCAATCCGGGACGGTATATAATCGGACTCAAGATCCATGGCAATGACCGGCGGGTGGCCTTCCAACCGGGTAGCCAGTACCCATACGGCACCCGCCACCACCAGAACCGCGATAAGTCCGGCAAAAAAATACTTCAGCTTTTTTCCACGTTCCTTGCGTTTAAACTTCATCTTTCCCTTTCATTGCTTAAGAATAAAATTACTGTGCCGAGTCAGCTTTTAGCAATTTGGACATGTTTGGGCAAGGTCTTATTTTTACCGTCTTGACTTTTAAGCACTTGCAGGTTAACACGATGCATTGACCGGCAGCATGCCGCACAGGGCGCACAATTCGGGATCAGGCTGCCGAAAAAGCGGGGTTGACCTTTGATGTGCCGGGTATATGAGTCAAGGGCCAACGGTTCAATACCTGCTGACAAGATAATTATTTCTGTACCGGAGAAACATGATGGACACTGTTGACGTTGGCGGCTGCATAATCGGAGAAGGCTTTCCCTTCACGCTTATTGCAGGGCCTTGTGTTATCGAAGATGAATCTATGGCCATGGGTATTGCTTCAGCCCTGAAGGAAATTACCGCCAGGTCCGCCATCGGATTCATATTCAAGGCTTCCTATGACAAGGCCAACCGGACATCCATCACATCGTTTCGGGGACCGGGACCTGCCAGGGGCCTTGAGATCCTTTCAGACATCCGCGCAACGCTTGGCATCCCGGTCACGTCGGACGTTCACCGCCTGTCGGAAGTCGATGCAGCGGCCCGTGTGCTGGACATGATACAGGTCCCTGCATTTTTGTGCCGCCAGACCGATCTCGTCGTCAAAATAGCAGAAACCGGCATGCCGATCAACATTAAAAAGGGACAATTCCTTGCGCCCTGGGACATGGAAAATGTCGTAAACAAGGCAAGGGCATCGGGAAACCACAAGGTGGTTCTGACGGAGCGGGGGACCATGTTCGGGTATAACAACCTGGTCGTTGACATGAGAAGCATCGGGATCATGAAAAAATTCGGATGCCCGGTCGTTTTTGACGCCACCCACAGTGTTCAACTCCCCGGCGGCGCCGGATGCGCCTCATCCGGACAGCGTGAGCACGTTCCCGCATTGGCCCGCGCTGCCCTTGCAGCAGGAGCGGACGCAATTTTTCTTGAAGTTCACCCCGACCCGGACAGCGCCCTTTGCGACGGGCCCAACAGCATGCCCTTGAATGCCGTTGAAACACTTTTAAAAGACCTGTGCGCAATCCGCAAGGCACTGAAACGATAAAAATATCAGTACAGTAAAATGAATTATCAGATGAACCCGTAAGAGTCGAGATCAGACGACTTTGAAAACCGTCCAAGATCCAGGCTTGCGCAATTTTTAAAGAATTGAAAGCACTTAGCCGAACCTGAGACGCTTCGGAAATTGCGCGTAACGCAGATATTGGACGTTGGGACCAATATGGCATTTGCGAAGTCGTCATCGGATAACCGTTTCAAACCGCTTATGAATGTATTATATTTTTTATTATGACAGATACCAGGCTTTCCAGAATCAAACTGCTGCTTATGGATGTGGATGGCGTTCTGACCGACGGGTCCATCGCTTATACGGGCGATGACAAGCAAACCGTGATTTTCAATGTAAAGGACGGTTTCGGGCTCAGAATGCTCATGGGTGCAGGCATTGCTACCGGGGTAATAACCGGCAGAAAATCAAGCGCCCTTTCCCGGAGGGTGAGGGAGTTGGGAATCGGGTTCTGCTTTGACGGGGTTTCTGACAAGGTTCCAATTTTAAACCGGATACTTCTTCAAACGGGAGCCCTGGCTGAAGAAACGGCCTATATCGGTGATGACCTGCCGGACCTGTCGATTATGAAACAGGTGGGGGTGCCCATTGCCGTGGCGGATGCAGTCCCCGATATCCGCGACTGCGCGGCGATTGTCACCGTCAGGCCCGGCGGTAAAGGCGCTGTCAGGGAAATATGTGATGCCATACTTCAGGCCAAAGGACTCTGGACGGACCTTATAAAAAAGTGGCAATAGTCTCCCCAAAAAAGCATTCTGAAACAAGGCGTCTCAGAACGGTGCTCCTTCTGGGCATCTTCCTCGTTACCGGTATTCTTGCCGGAATCTTTTTTAATTACCGGTACTGGACCGGGCCGGCAGAAAAACCGGTCCCCCCGGAAGAAACCGGCGCAACGCTCACCATCACCCGGTTTGAGCATACGGCGATGAAAGACGGTGAAACGCATTGGACGCTTAAGGCGGATTCGGCAAAGCTTTTCTCAGAAAACCGGAAAGCGGGCCTGCACCATGTTGAAACGGAATTTTTTACAGACGACGGGGAGCGCATCCGGATGCGGGCCGACAAGGGTGAGATGGACATGACCGCCAAAAATATAAGGGCCTGGAACCATGTGGTCGTCACCCATCCTGAATACCGGCTGACGACCGAAACCTTGAATTATCATTACGACTCCCGTATAATGATTATTGACGCCCCGCTGGAAATTGCAGGAGATGGCATGCTGTTCAGGGCGGATTCCGGGTATTTTGAAATGGACAGCCAGACGGCAAGATTCGAGGGAAACGTAGAAGGCTGGTTTAATGAAACAATTCTTCCATAACTGTTTTGCCTTTCGCGCGGCTGCAGGATTGGCTGTCGTTTTAACCGGATTCATCCTGTTTTGCCATGCTGCGGCTTCCGGCCGGGCGCACGGCATGACGATCGACGGGGAATCAAGGGTCCATATTACAGCGGATCGCCTTGTATCCAGGCAGGCTGAACGGGTCGTGGAATTCTCGGGCAATGTCCGTGCCACCCAGGCGGGCACGACCATCACCGCCGATACCCTGACGATTGTTTTCAGGGCCGGCGAGCCCTCGGCAACTGAAACAGACAATCAGGCAGATTCCATTGAAAGGCTCTCAGCGGCCGGAAACGTTTTCATTCTCCATGAGGGCTGGGAAGCCTCGTGCGATGAGGCGGTGTACACGTCATCCGACGAACGGCTCGTGCTCATTGGAGACAATGTTGTTGTCAAAGAAGAAGGCCGGTCCATATCGGGCCGGGAGGTCGTGTTCAACAGGGATACCGGTGAAATTGCCGTGAGCGGAAAGGCCGGCAGTCGCGTGGAGGCAATCTTTGATTACACAGGGGAGACAGGGTTTCTTCCCGGTTCGATCAATCGGGAAGGCGGCAGATAACATACGCAATGACCACTCTTTCGCTTCAACAGCTTGTTAAAAAATACCAGAAAAGAAAAGTTGTCGACGGGGTAGACCTTGACATTGACAGCGGCGAAGTCGTCGGGCTGCTTGGGCCCAACGGTGCAGGGAAAACCACAACGTTTTACATGACCGTCGGCATGATCCGGCCTGACAGCGGCGGGGTGTTTCTCGACAGTGATGAAATAACCCATCACCCCATGTACCTGCGCGCAAGAAAAGGGGTCGGGTATCTTCCCCAGGAGGCGTCGGTTTTTAAAAAACTGACGGTTTGGGAAAATCTGATGACGATTATCGAGACCCTTCCGATTTCCGGAAAGGACCAGGCGGGTAAAGCGGACGCGCTGCTCGGGGAGCTTGGCATCGCCCATCTCAGAGACCAGAAAGCCGCCGTGCTGTCGGGCGGTGAAAGACGAAGGCTTGAGATCAGCCGGACGCTCGCAACGGATCCCGCCTTTATTCTGCTTGACGAGCCGTTTGCCGGAATCGATCCGCTTGCGGTGATCGACATTCAGAATATTATCTTTCACCTTGCCCGGCGCGGGATCGGGGTACTGATATCGGATCATAATGTCAGGGAAACACTGGGTGTCTGCAACAAGGCCTATATTTTAAACAATGGCCGGGTGATCGAATCCGGGTCACCTGAAAAAATTGCCAACAGCCCGACAGCACGTGAAATTTACCTTGGGAACCGGTTTACACTGTGAATATGGCATTTGAACTTCAACAGAACCTGAAACTTCAGCAGCAGCTGGTCATGACGCCTCAGCTCCAGATGGCGATCAAGCTGCTGCAACTGTCCCGCCTGGAGCTCGTTGAAATGGTCCGCCAGGAAATGGAAAACAATCCAACCCTGGAAGAGACCGAAAACATAGAGCCTGCAGAAGAGCTGCAGGCAGCCGCCGCAGAAGCGGCCCCCAACCAGGAAGTCTCCATATCGGAAAAATTCGACGAGCGCCTGGACTGGCATCATTACATGGACGAATACAGCTCCACCGGTAAGGTTCATTTTGAGTCTGAAACCAGGGAATCACCCAACTATGAAGCCTTTACGGCCAGCAAGACCTCCCTTGCCGACCACCTCAGGTGGCAGCTTCTGATGACGCAGCCCTCATCTGAAGAAGAAATGATCGGGAGCATTATCATCGGCAATTTGAACAAGTTCGGGTTCATGGCGGACAGCCTCGATGAAGTGGCCGAAAATGCCGGCGTTTCCGTGAATAAAGTCGAAGCGGTGCTGCTGCGGATGCAGGAGTTTGACCCCCCCGGCATTTGTGCGCGGAACCTGGGCGAATCGTTGTTGATACAGGCCCGGCAGCTCGGCATCGATACGCCCCTGCTCACCGAATTAATTTCCAATCACATGAAAAACCTCGAAAACAAGCGATATTCCGTCATTGCCAAGGAACTTAAGACCAGTGTCAATGCGATTATTGCTGCGGTCGAGCTGATCCGCACCCTGGACCCTCGCCCCGCTGACCGGTATGGCGATGAGGACGAGCAGATCTACATACTCCCGGATGTATATGTACGGAAAGACGGCGATGAATATGTTGTTTTTCTCAATGACGACGACATACCGCAGCTTCATATCAGCAGTTATTATAAAAAT
>SKZX01000023.1 GCA_007127175.1 Desulfobacterales bacterium | reverse complement strand
GCCTTTGCGATCATTGCAGCGGGCATGGGGGAGAACTGGCACAGCGGCAGACTGTTGTAGATCTCGCAAAACCACAGCACTTTGGCTGAAAGCGCGCCTTTTTGCGCAGGGTCGTTCTTGTCTGAAAACGTGATGCCCACATCGAGGCCGACCTCGGTGCCGGGCGCATCCAGGCTGTAGAAACTCCCCTTCAAGTGGCAGGCGCCCCGCGGGCCCACCGCGTAGGTCAATGCAGAGCCATGGTACGCCCTGGGATCATGCATGGGGATTTCAAGGCCCTTGACATGGGCCGCCTCTTCGGGGTCGACGCCCAGTTCCGCAGCCATTTGCCTGACGCCCCGGCTCAGAAGCACGCCGATCCCCTCCTGGCGGATCATCAGATCAACAAGGGCAAGCACGGCGCCGCCGTCGCCCCAGTTAATGTCCATGCCGGCCATTTCACGGGTCAAAACGCCTTTTTCAAACAGGTACATGGCAAAGGCAATGGTAACGCCTGCAGAAATGGTGTCCATGCCATGCCTGTTGCACAAATGGTTGGCCCGAACCACCGAATCGATGTCGAAATTCATGCACAGCGGGCCAAAGGCCGCGACCGTCTCGTATTCCGGCCCGTCCACCTGCTTGATATCCGCGCTTGGGTTTTTTATGACCCGCCCGCATCCGATGGGGCATCCCATGCACGCGACATGGTTCATCCGGTAGCGGGTCCGAAAGGCCGGGCCATGAAGCTTTGCGGCCGGGAAAACGCTTTTGGTAAAGTATTTTGCCGGTGCGTCGCCGAGACGCATGCCCAGATCCAGGTAGAAATTGGTGCCATAGAGCCTGTACGCGTTGGTATTGGGATGGCTGCTGATGCATTCGCGCGCTTCGGCGATCAATGCCTTCAGCTGCACAGGGCTTGCGATCCGGGCTTTTTGATTTCCGGAAACCACCAGTGCCTTTAGGTTTTTCAGCCCCATGAGCGCGCCCATGCCGCACCTGCCCGCTGCCCGCCCCTCGTCGTTCATGATGGTGGCAAAGTGAATATGTTTTTCACCGGCAGCTCCGATACAGGCCACGGAAACCTTGGCATCATGCGCCTCTTTGACCGCCGCCTGGGTTTCGTAAATGTCTTTTCCCCAGAGATGCGCGGCGTCTGTAATCTCAACAGCACCGTCATTGACAAGGATATATACCGGCTTATCCGCCCGGCCGGTGATCATGATCGCGTCAAAGCCGGTGGCCTTGAGCCGGACCGGGAACTTTCCGCCGGTGGTGGCCTCCCCCCAGAGACCGGTGGCCGGGGAAATGCCGCACACAGCGGACCGGCTGACCATGGGCACGTTGGAGCCCGTAAACGGCCCTGCAGCAAAGACCAGCGGGTTTTCAGGCGATGCCGGGTCGAACCCGGGCTTGACAAACGGGTAAATGAGCCTGGCCGCCAGCGCAGACCCGCCGATAAAATCATTCTGGTCCGCTTCGCTGATGGGTATCTCTTCGGTCTGCCTGTTTGTCAGATCGATTTTCAGGTATTTTCCATAACAGCCTTTCATAAACGCCTACCTCCATGCATCCGAATTCATGTCCAGCATCCCGCCCTCATGCGCCGCCAGAAAAATGTCTTTGAGCTGGTCCCGGTTCAGGTCGTACCAGGCAAAGTAAAATGCCGGGTCCGTGGGTGCCTGGTCCAGCATGAAATCCATGTTTTTTTCCAGATCCCTTAAGGCCACACCGGCATCTTTCAAGCCGATGGGCATATTCAACGATTTCATCAGGTCCCGGATCCTGTCAATCAGGTTAAAAAGGCTCTTTTCATCGGAGGCCGGGTCCCGGACCCCCAGCATATCGCACAGCTTGAGGTGCCGCTCGGTCACCCGGGCGTAAACCTGGAGCTCATAGGGGATGAACAAAAGCACCATCATGCCGTGGTGGATGTGAAAAAGCCCCCCGACGGTGTGGCCAAGTGCGTGGGACATGCCGGAACCGCCGTTGGCCAGCGGGATGCCGGCCATCATGGCCGCCTGCTGCATTTTCATCCGGGCCATGATGTCGCTGCCATCCGCGTATGCGCGCGGGAGCCAGTCAAAAATCATCTCGATGGATTTAAGGGCAATGGCCTGGTTGAGCTCGTCGGATTTCGGCGCCATAAACCCGTCAATGGCGTGGGCAAGCGCATCCCCGCCGGTGCCGGCCGTCAGTTCCGGCGGCATGCCGAGGGTGAACGTGGGGTCCAGAAGCGCATAGTCCGGCACCATTTCCGGGAGCGCGCCGGCAACGGGGAGCTTGACGCCGTCCGGAAAAGAGATGACCGCAACGCCCGACACTTCGGACCCGGTGCCGCTGGTGGTGGGAATGGCGACAAATTTTGCCTTGTTTCGCAGGTTCAGGGGAACCAGGGGGCTTAAGCTTTCAACATTGACGCCGGGATGCTCATAGAGCAACCAGGCCGCCTTGGCCGTGTCCATGGCCGAACCGCCCCCCAGGGCGAAGATCAGGTCCGGCCCAAACCGGCTGATCTGCGCGGCGCAATCCCGCACGGAATCGATGGGCGCGTCGGGCTGCGCCTTGGCCCACATGTCAAACCGGAACCCGTGGCGTTTTTCATAAGGACTTTGAACTTGGGGGGCAAAGCGCCGGGCGTATTCGTCCGTAACGATAAACGCCCTTTTGGACCGGCTCTCCCTGGCGATCAAATCCACAGCATCCGGTATCAGCTGCGACTTGTTGAGAAAGAGGTTGAACCCGGAAAACACCCTCGGGGTAAAAAACGGCTTTGCCATGTCCCGGATGTATTCCGCCTGCACCATGGGACCGCCGTAGGTTTTCAGCAAATATTCATGTGTCCAGTATGACATGTGGCCTCCCTAACCAGGGTCGTTTATGACATGACGAAAGTAATGGCCGCCCCAAACCAGGTAAACGAATGCAATTTGCCTTCGATGGCGACCTTATGGTTTTGAATCGCTTCTGTAATGCCGTCTTCGCCTTTTTTCATGGCGGTGAAAGCGGTCGCCGCATCGCTCCAGACCATGGCCGCATCGAATTCGTCCAGGTTACTGTCCGATGAAAATGTACGGTTTTCAAAGATAAACCGCTTTCCCTTTTTCCCGTCACGGGTCTTGACCACGATTTTACACTCATGGCCCATCAGGAATTTTTTGAAATTTTCATCGGTGCGCGCGGCTTTTTGAAATTTTTTACCCAGGAATGCAAGCAGCAGCAGGAACCTCATGATATACTCCTTACAAATATGATCTCCGATTGTTTTCAAACATATATCGTTTTCTTGTTTCCGGGTTTTTCGTTTCGAACAGAATATATCATAAATTGGAAAAAAGCACTAAGATAAGATCGTCAAGCGTTTAAGCCGGAAATTAATCGTCTAAATGGAAGGCGGGTATGGGGGCAACCGTCACCGCCCATGAACTTTGCGCGCGGATAAACTACTGAAAAACAACGCGGAGCAACCGTTTCCCTGTTCGAGTCCAGGTTGTGGTTATGAGGAAACGCTTTCAAGCATTTTTGGCGGCAGATAATCGCATCAGAGGTCATGATCCATCATCAGGTGCCCCCACCTGTGGGTTGTGTGGCAACGCCAGCACGCTTCGACATCCGGTGGGTCTTCACGCTCCAGGACCATTTCATGGCCGACTATTATTCTCTCCCAGAAATCTTCTGCATGGTGCGACGCCGGGGCCGCGTGGCAGCGGTGACAATCCCTGTTTTCTGAAGGTGGGTGCCTGTATCCTTCAATTTTCCATGTGTCAATACGGTGGCACGCCCGGCAGTCTTCGCCGAATTTACCGTCATGTGCGTCATAATGGCAATCAGTGCAGGAAAGATCAGGATTGAAAAGGGTATGGTCCACTTTGGAAATATCGCCACCATATCCCATGTGCTCCGTGTGGCAATCCAGGCAATGCTCGTGGGCCCCATGGAACCGGAGCCACGGCTCAAGCGCCTCGGGCTCGTGAAAATAATGGCATTGCATGCACGACGCATCATCCACACCCCGCCAGGGGACATGGCAGGTTTCACAGTCGGCGATAAAGTCGTGGGCGCTGCTCAGCGCTCCTGGTTTTGCGGCTTCGTCGTATGCATACAGCCATATTGCCACGCCGGTGATCAAGGCGACAATGATTCCAATGAGGACTTTTTTCTTCATGGCAGCCAGCGAAGTCCATAATAAATCGTGGTTATTACATGAACGATAAGCAGGGCAAACAGGAAACCGGAAATCACGTAATGAACCCATGTCCATTTGGTGAAAAGTTTCTTAAGCCGATCGAAAAACCGCAGGTTATATTCTTTTTCTGCAAGCGCCCGCACTTCATCAAGCCAAAGGCTGCATTCGTCCATCAGGTCCGGGGCTGGAGACCATAGGGTCGGATTGCGATCGGCTAATTTGCCGATCGCATCACCGTCTGAATAATCGACCTTGCAGGCGGCGAACAATTCCTGTTTTCGCCTCCCAATACGATCCTTTAAGATTTTCTGGTCCTGTTTTTGCTCCTTTAATGACCGGTTCACTTTTTTGAACAGAAAACGCCCCACAATGCCGCTCAATACCACCAGCACAAGCGATAGAAATATCAATATGCCGATAAGACTTTCAAGCTTGTGTCCAGAATGAATCACGACCAGCGAGGGGCCGACCAGGCCATAGGCAATATGGCTGTTGAGCGGGTTTTGTTTGCCCTTCTTTTTCAAAACCCGCTTTCGGAACGGATAAATCAAGGTCATCAGAATCAATATGCTGCCGATGATGCCCAGGAAATGGCCCAGGGCGCTCCCGGCAAAAGCCGGGTCCTGATGCACCAGGAAGCCCAGGACCAGCACGGCAAAAAAAACAGCCAGGTAGGCATTGATGTTTCTTTCCTGCCACATGACCGATCAGGCCTCAATTACGATATCGGTTACAGGCGAGGCCACACACGGCAGTATCATGTTTTGTTCGATATCGTCTTCATCAAGTCCGTCTTCGACGTCCATTTCGACTTTTCCGGAAAGCAGCCGGGTTTTGCAGGTTCCGCAAATGCCCGCCTCGCATTCGGTTTCAATCTTGATGCCGTTTGCTTCCATCATGTCCAGGAGGGTTTCGTAGCGATCCTCCCACTGTAATGTTTTGCCGGATGTTTTAAATTCAACCTGAATCGCCATTTTGCATCTCCTTTCGAATTATTTCCAATATTTCACGGGTCCGCCGCTGTCTTTGAACAAATACGACAAGCGCGCCAAGGGCGAACAAAACCAGAAACGCCATGGTGTAAAAGTGGCCCCAGGACATGCCCCAGATGCCTGTTTGTTCCTGAATGTATTTCTCCGAGATCGCCATCTGGTCTTTAAACCACTGAATGTCGCCGTTATCGTGCGCATCCGGGCCGGTCTCGGCAAATACCGCCCCGGACGGGAATGCATACTTGGAAGCGCCGGTTGACCAGAGCGCGCCCCCTGCAGCTCCCGTAATTGCAACAATCAAAATCCACAGGCACACCAGGCGTAATTTTTTTGCGTACATTGGAAGCATCTTTCTTATTTGACTCGGATGGCTTTTTTTGACCGGGCTGCATCGTTTGCGGTTTAAAGACCGGCAACACAGCCTTTCCCAACGAATTTTGCCGCCTGACAAGAGCGGGCCGCTGAATCTGCTATTGTAGAAAAACTAATGGCGGGTTTGCTCCCTGTCAAATACTGATAACCGGGCATCCGGATACACGTGATGTTTTGCGGTTGCGTTACCGTGAGTTCAGCATAATAATTAATAGCACCTGTCTCAAAATGCTCCTTCGGCCCAATATTTTTGGTGGCGCCTTGTCTCAAATCCTCGAAATAGAAGATTCTGCCGGTGGTTTGAAACAAGACGCCGCCGCGATCTTGGACCAAAATCCGATTTTTGAAATGGGCTCTATTGCTTAACAAGGATATCAATTTGTGATTTTCTGATGCAGGGAGGAGAATGCATGCAAACCCACGGCACGAATAGTGAAAGCCATACGGATCACGATCACGCCGGGCATTCCGGCCACAACGGGCATGGAGTCCAGGGGGCCGCAGACAAATCCGGGGGCGAACATGATGGCCACAGCGGCCATGAAGGCCACGACAAACACGCCGGACACAGCGTGGAAATGTTCCGCACCCGGTTCTGGGTCTGCCTTGTGCTCACCGTGCCGGCTCTGATCTGGGAGCCCATGCTCCAGGACTGGTTCGGTTATCAGGCGCCTGTATTCCCCGGTTCCGGATGGATTCCGGCCGTTTTCGGAACCGGGGTTTTCCTGTACGGCGGCATGGTGTTCTTAAAAGGGGCGGTCCATGAACTGGCGGACCGGCTGCCGGGGATGATGACCCTGATTGCCCTGGCAATAAGCGTTGCCTTTGTTTACAGCGCAGCGGTGGCCCTGGGGTTTGCGGGGCATGCCCTGTGGTGGGAACTGGCCACCCTGGTGACGATCATCCTGCTTGGCCATTGGATCGAGATGCGATCGATTTTACAGGCACAAGGCGCCTTAAAAGAACTCGCAAAGCTCCTGCCCGATAAAGCGGAAAGAATTGTCAACGAGGACCAAACTGAAACAATTCCCCTCGAAGATCTTCGGGAAAAAGATCTCGTTCTTGTTCGGCCGGGCGCGGGCATCCCGGCAGACGGCGTTGTGAAAAGCGGCAAGAGCGCCGTTAACGAGGCCATGATAACCGGGGAGTCAAATCCGGTTGACAAGCATCCGGGAGACAACGTGATTGCCGGCACCGTCAACACCGAAGGCTCTTTGCGGGTGGAAGTGGTCAGCACCGGCGACAAAACCGCCCTGGCCGGGATCATGCACCTCG
>SKZX01000076.1 GCA_007127175.1 Desulfobacterales bacterium | reverse complement strand
TAGAGCGATCCCAAACCCTCACAGTTGCCAAGGGCAGCACCCCACCCCCAACCATTAAAAATTTGAACCTTTATCCCTTAATTTCGCAGGGAGCGCCCGCCACCACTTCATTTCAAGAGTTCAGCAAAGACCAGGGGTTCTTTATTTGCTTGATGATTCTACCGATACGATTATAATAGAGGGCCATAACAAAAGCCACGAAGATAAAGAAAGGGTTACCCATGGCGCATGAAAAAAATATCCGGCCCATCCGCTACCGGGTCACCATCGAACCGGACATGGTGAATAGTCGGTTTGCCGGAAAACTCGAACTGCTGCTCTCAGCGGTTGAAAACACAGATACGGTGCGCCTGAACTGCCTCGACCTGTCGCTCACCCGGTGTACCTGCAACGGAAAAAACCTGGGCTTTCGCCTCGACCCTGATGAAGAGGTGCTTTCGATTGACCTGCCGGAAGCAATGTCCGGCGACATCCTGCTGACCATTGACTATTACGGTGAAATATCCGACAAGATGGCCGGGTTCTACAGAAGCGAATACCGTCAGGGAAACACCGCCCAAACCATTGCCGTCACCCAGTTTCAGGAAAGCGATGCCCGGCGTGCCTTCCCCTGCATGGATCACCCCCTGCACAAGGCGGTCTTTGAGTTTATTCTGATCGTGGACCCCCGCCTGACCGCCATCAGCAACATGCCGCCGGCCTCCGAAACAATCCTTGAAAACGGCAAGAAACGGGTCGCCTTCCAGGAAACCCCGGTCATGTCGACCTACCTGCTGTTCTTCGGCATCGGGGGCTTCCGGATTCTCATTGACGACCTGGACAGAAGGGTCCGTGCGGCCGTTCTGCCGGAAATGGAATCCCAGGTCCGATACGGTCTGGCGTTCGCCCGGAAATCCCTTCATTTTTGCGAACGCTACTACCGGATCCCCTACCCGCTTCCCAAGATTGATTTGATCGCCGTGCCCGATTTCGCCTTCGGCGCCATGGAAAACTGGGGCGCCATCACCTTCCGTGAAAACCTTCTGCTTTTTGACCCGAAAAATACGGATGCGGAAAGCGAGGAGCGCATCTGCGAGGTCATCGCCCATGAAATGGCCCACCAATGGTTCGGCAACCTGGTCACACCGTCGGACTGGAAGTACCTCTGGCTGAACGAAAGCTTCGCCACGTACTTCGGGTACGGGATCATCGACCATTATCACCCGGACTGGCAGATCTGGGACAGCTTCATCGAGACCCAGGTCGAAACCGCCATGAACCGTGACGGGCTCCCGGAAACCATTCCCATCGAGATTCCCGGCGGCGACCACGTGGTGATCAACAGCAGTACGGCGCCTATTATTTACAGCAAGGGCGGCGGCGTTCTGCGCCAGATTGCGGGATTTTTAGGCCAGGACGCATTTGCCGACGGTCTTTACCGGTATCTTGACGCCCATGCGTACAAGTGCGCGGACAGCAAGGACCTCTGGAATGAACTGGAAGCGGCCTCTGGAAAACCCGTTTCCAGGATCATGGAAAAATGGGTTACACAGGCCGGCCACCCCCTTGTTGAGGCCGCCCGCACCGGAAACACCCTGCACCTGCACCAGAAGCGCTTTTCCTTTCTTCAGGCGCCGGATGACACTGCCACATGGCCCATACCCATGGCAATCCGGCTCTTTCTTGAAAACGGATCGCAAAAGGTGATCCGGCTCAATTTTGACCACCAGGAAAAAACCATCGAACTTGAACCCGGTGTTCGGGCATACACCATCAACGATGGTTACTATGGGTTTTACCGCACCCGCTATACCGAAACACAAGACTGGCAAGCATTACGCCGCATGATTGAAGAAAAAAGCATCCCGTCCGTGGACAGGCACGGCCTGGCAAGCGACCGGTTCGCCCTTGTGAAGGCGGGCATGCTGGATGCGGATGAATGGATCGCTGAGCTCTCCAGCTTCAAGGATGAAACCGACCCCCTGCCCTTGTCAACCATACTGGACAGCCTGTCTTTTCTTGACCTCGTCTCTCAAGGCGGGCAACGTGAAACGGCCAGACTAACCATGACCGGTTTTTTTGAAAAATTCCAGGCACGCACAGGATGGATGCCCGATGACAATGACAGCCGCGGCATGCTGCGGCTCAAAAGCAAGGCGCTCTGGACCGCCGTGCGCCTCGGCATGCCAGAAGCGTCACATGAAGCCGCTGTTCAGTTTGACCAGCTGACAGGCGGCGGGCATGTAAGCCCGGACATCGTCCGCGCTGTGCTCCAGGCAGGGGCCTTTCTGGAAGGCGACAAGGCTTTCGACTGGTTTGCCTACCGACTGGAAGTGTCGACCAGCGAGCAGGAGCGGCAGAACCTACAGCGGGCCATGGGCTGTTTTTCCCATGCGGACCTTATTGAAAGGGCCGGAAAATTCATCCTGACGGACGTGCCCCAGCGCAACATGCACCTGCCCGTAACATGGCTGGCGATGAACCCGCATGCCAAAGACTCCTTGTGGGACTGGTTCACCGGGAACCTGGGGCAGCTCGAAAAGATCCACCCCATTATATTCGAGCGCATCATCGCGGCCATCACCCCGGTCGGCAGCCTTGACCGGCATGACGAAATCAGCACATTTCTCATTGCCTTTGCAGAAAAACATCCGCATTTTTCGCCGGCGATTCATATGAGCCTGGCCAAAAGAGAAATCTGCCGACGCTTATACACCCGGCACGCACAATGACTGGTGAAACAATGAAATTTTACAAGTACCATGGACTGGGAAACGACTATATTGTCATGGACCCGGCCGAGGCCGGCCCTAAACCCGCTCCGGAGCAGATCCGGCGGATATGCCACCGAAACTACGGCATCGGATCGGACGGCCTGTTATGGGGGCCGATTCAGGCGGCAGGTGCGCCTTTCCGGGTGCGAATATTCAACCCGGACGGCAGCGAGGCGGAAAAAAGCGGTAACGGGCTGCGGATTTTTGCCCGGTACCTCATGGACCGGGGATTGATCGGGGAAGACCCCTTTGTTATCGCCACCCTGGGCGGAGATGTTACGGCACAGGTGTCAACCGGTGGGCGCAGCGTGTCCGTGGAAATGGGACAGGTCAGCTTTGACAGCCGGAAGATCCCTGTTAAAGGGGCGCCCCGCGAGATCATCAATGAACGGATTGACATCGACGGCGAAGCGCTGGTCTATTGCGGTGCGACCATTGGGAACCCCCACTGCGTGATCATCGATAAAGACCTTGACGCCGGGAGGGTGAAGACCCTGGGGCCGAAAATCGAGATTCACCCGGTTTTTCCCAACCGGACCAACGTGCAGTTTGCAAAGGTTTTAAACAGCAGCAGCCTTGCCATCGAAATATGGGAGCGGGGGGCGGGCTATACCCTCGCTTCCGGCAGCAGCGCATCAGCCGCCGCAGCGGTTGCCCATCGGTTGGGCCTTTGCGGCCGCAACATCTCCGTTCACATGCCGGGGGGGGTGCTTGATATCACCATCGGTGATGAATTTGCCGTTACCATGGCCGGCCCGGTCACCCGCATCGGGCAGGGAATACTGGATCTGGAAGTGTTTGAGCACAAAGACCACACTGAAAAAGGATTTTCAGGCGCATGACAAAGGAATTTTTCAACGTCACACCGGTTGAAACGATTTTTGAGTATATCGCTGAATTCTCCGGCACAGGCACTGAGATCGTCGACCTGCTGGCGGCCGGCGGCCGGATCCTGGCCGGGGAAATCGTATCCGATATCGACCTGCCGGGATTTGACCGCTCCACCATGGACGGGTATGCCGTCCGCGCATCGGACACGTTCGGGGCGTCCGAGGGGAACCCGGCGTATCTGGATATCTGCGGGTCCATCGCCATGGGGGAAAAACCGGATATAACGGTTCTGCCGGGAAAAGCGGCCCGGATCGCCACCGGCGGGATGCTCCCGGAAGGCGCGGATGCGGTCATGATGGTCGAGCACGCCTCTGAAATCGATGATATGACCATCGAGGTCTACCGGCGGGTGGCCCCCGGCACCCATGTCATTCAAAAAGACGAGGACATTCGAAAAAATACCCGCCTGCTTTCGCCGGGGACCTTTCTGCGTCCCCAGGAAACCGGCATCATCGCCGCCATGGGCATGCCCAGGGTCACGGTCTATAAAAAACCCGTTGTGGGCATCATTTCCACCGGGGACGAACTTGTACCCATAGAGCGGCACCCGGAAGCCGGGTTCATCCGGGACATCAACACCTATACTTTGGCTTCCGCCATTCATTTATGCGGAGCCGTCCCCGTTTCCTGCGGTATTGTCGAAGACCGCTTCGACCCCCTATTTGCCGCAGCTGAATGCGCCCTTTCCCAATGCGACATGCTGATCCTCTCCGGCGGCAGTTCCGTTGGCACCCGGGACCTGACCGTCGAGGTGATCGAGGCGCTGCCGGGTGCAGCCATACGGGTCCACGGACTGCCGGTTCGACCCGGCAAGCCCACCATCCTCGCGGAAGCCGGCGGCAAGAGCATCTGGGGGCTTCCCGGGCACGTGGCCTCGGCCATGGTGATTTTCGAAATATTCGTCAAACCCTGCATCCGGCACATCAGCGGGGACAGGGGCGCATTTGACGGAAACGACTTCCGCATTCCGGCCGTCCTCACGCGAAACCTCTCATCGGCCCAGGGGCGCATCGATTATGTGCGGGTCCGCACGGTTGAAAAAGGCGGCGTGCTGTTTGCGGAGCCGGTCCTGGGGCCGTCCGGGTTGATCCGGACCATGCTGGACGCCGACGGGCTGATCCGGATCGGCATGAACAGCGAAGGGCTTGAAAAGGGTGTGCAGGTGATGGTGATGCCTTTTCATCAATACTGACCACGACTATAGGCGCAAGGCAAAAAGACAGGACTAAGGTTCCCATTCACTGGGTGGTGGCGGGGCGGGGTGATGCCGGGCATGGTTAGCCAGCAAATAAGGTTATTGAAACAATCTTATGGTACTGCTCGAAGTCTTTATCAGTTGTAAAAATGGGAATATCGATCCTGTTTGCCACAGCACAGATCAGAAAATCAATATGTGATCCTTGAACGCCTTTTTTTCGGCACGCATTGCTGAACTCCGCGGCAACTATATAGTCGATGTCCAAAATAGGTGTATTTTCAAAACACGCCAATTTTTCTTTTATGATTTGATATTTATAAAAATCACTATAACCGGAGAGGATTTCCTGCCGGATGGGGCCGATTATGACGGCTCTCTGGTCGCTGATAAGCGAAATAAGCGAATTGATCTCAAATTGGAATTCTTTGTTTTTTGAGCGCAATGCATATGACCAAATGGAAGTATCAACCAGTACTTTCAACGGATTCGCCCCTTCTTATAATCATAATCGGGATCTGGATCCATTTTGCCGAATATATTTATTATTTCTAACTGCTTACGCCTATTGACAAATTCTTTGAGTGCCAGATTGACGGTATCTTTTTTTGTTTTTAACCCGCCAACCCGCAGCGCCTCATTTAATAACTTGTTGTCTATCGCCAAATTTGTAGCCATTAAACACCTCCTTGTTTTCTTACACACTATATTACACATTCAGACGTGTGTCAATGGGGCCGAAGGCTAACAACTGCGCACACCGGGAAGTGAAACGCCAGGTCAATAAAATTGTCCTTATCTTCATCTCTTTGCCGGGCGTTCGCATCAAAAAGAAACCTTGCAATTGTTGCACGGCGATTTATTATCAGGCTAAACTGAATCGCAAACCCAAGACCCGTAAAAAAAGGACAGAAAATGGCCTTTACCCGGAATATCTATCTTGAGATGCATTCCCTGGAAGATGCGCGAAAAGCGATGTTCGATGCCTTCGTCGACATGGGAAAACAGCTTGGCACCGAAACCGTTGCCTCCCCCGATGCGGTGGGCCGCGTGCTGGCCGAACCGGTTTTCGCAAAGCTGTCATCACCGGCCTTTCACGCCGCGGCCATGGACGGGGTCGCGGTCAGGGCCGAGGGCACTTACGGGGCCAGCGAATCGAGCCCCAAAACGCTGGCCATCGGCACCGGGGCTTTTCATATCAACACCGGCCACATCATGCCCGAAGGCACCAATGCCGTCATCATGATCGAGCACATTATCGATGTGGACGACACGACCATCGAGATCGAGGCCCCGGCCTTTCCCTGGCAGAACGTCCGCCGGATGGGTGAGGACATCGTGGCCACCGAGCTGCTGTTCCCACGACACCACATCATCACCCCTTACTGCCTGGGCGCGCTGCTGGCCGGCGGCATTCCATCGGTTTCCGTCATCCGCAAACCCAAAGTCTTCATCCTGCCCACCGGCTCCGAGCTGATCCCGTATGCAAAGGCGGCCACCGAAGGCCTTCCCCGGGGCAAGGTGGTGGAGTCCAACTCCCATGTGCTTGGAAAAATGGCCGTTGCACTCGGTGCCGAGGTAATTGACAACGACATCATTTCTGATGACATCGACACGATACGGGAGACGGTAAAGCGCCGCATCCGGCCCGAAAGGCCGGAAGACAAATGCGACATAATCCTGGTTTTAGGGGGGTCTTCAGCCGGCAGTGAGGACTATGCGCGCACGGTCATTGCAGACCTCGGCAACGTTTTGGTCCACGGGGTCACCATCATGCCCGGCAAGCCCACCATTATCGGAAATGTCGAAAAAATACCGGTCTTCGGGGTGCCGGGCTATCCCGTGTCCGCGATCATCTGCTTTGAGCAGTTCATCGGCCCCATGATCGCAGCCCTTCTCCACAAGGCGCTGCCCGAAGAGACGCCCGTGACCGTGCTCCCCACCAAAAAACTGGCATCCAGGCTCGGCATGGAGGAGTTTCTGAGGGTCAAG
>SKZX01000277.1 GCA_007127175.1 Desulfobacterales bacterium | reverse complement strand
TGTCCATGATGCTTACCTGAACCATATGGTCATCGACAAATCGCGTTGAAACAACCATCTTTCGCCCGGAAAAATCATTCTGGTTCATGGCGTCCGAGGCATTGAGGATAAAATTGATCAGCACCTGCTGCAAATGGATTTTATCTCCGCTGACCAGGGGCAGGCGCCTGTCGAGACTTGTTTCAATGGAAATGTTCCGAATCATTGTTTCCGCGGTGATAAAGGATATAACTTCCTGAATCAGCTCATTGACATCGACCGGCGCTTTTTGAATGTCACCTTTTCGGTAAAGCCTGCGAAGACGTTCGATGACCTTGCCGGCGCGCCGGTCATCCGCAACGACATCCGCGAGTATATCCCGGATTTCATCCATATCAGGTTTTCCGCCCGCGAGGAACCGGAGCGCCGCCTGTGCGTTGCTCAGGATGGCGGCCAGGGGTTGATTCAGTTCATGCGCCAGCGATGCTGAAAGCTCACCCATGGTGGCCACCCGCCCAAGGTGGGCGATCTCTTCGCGACGCTTCCGGGCTTCCTCCTGGGCCTGGCGCAGTTCTGTGATATCTTCCAGTATGCCGTCATAATGACGAACGTTTCCATCGGCATCCTTTATGGCAACTGCGGTTACGGCGCCTAAAAACGTCGATCCGTCATGCCTTTTGAAAACGATTTCCTCGTTTTGGACCGCACCGTGCCGGATCATTTTTTTGCTGAAGGCATCCCGGTCTTCCGGGTTCCTGTAAAGGTCATAGGCATGCAGCGAAAGCAGGGCCGCCTTGTCATTAAAGCCGAACATACGCATGAATGCCTGGTTGACATCGATATACTTTCCTTTGGCGCCCGGGGTGCTGCGGAAAACCCCGACACTGAGGTTCTCTGTAAGCGTTCGGTGCTTTTCCTCACTCCCCCGCAGCGCCTCCTCCACCCGTTTGCGTTCCGCAACTTCACGCTGAAGGTCGTTTACGGACGCCGTCAACTCGGCCGTCCGCTGTACAACGCGTTTTTCAAGGTCACTGCGGGAGCGCCGAAGGGCTTCTTCCGCCCTGTGCCGGCGGCTGATTTCGCGGTTGGCAGTAAGGAAAAGGGTCATGATCATCAACCCGATAAAAACGCTCAAGGCAATAATCAGGTAGCCGCTGCTCCGGATCAGGGGGTCGTATACCCGCCTTAGAATCGGGTTGATGTCGCTTAAAAAAATGAGATTCCAGCCCGGGTAGCTTTCCAGGCTCAGATTGTAGGACAGATATGTATTTCCGCCGCTGTCAAAGGCTTGCGCCGCGTCGGTCATTGAAAGGCCCGCCCATTCCCACGGCCCATCCCCGAATTGCCGGTCTTCGCGTATTTTCGCGATGTCATCGGCAGGCAGCGCAGACAGGGTCTTGAAGATCCAATCCGGGCGACTGCTGATAAAAATTATGCCCCGGGGGTCGGTCAGCATGACGATCCCCTCATAATCCCTGAAAAGCTCTCTTTCCAGGGGCTCGATAGGTGCCTTGATGACCGCGACCCCTATGGGCGCATCCCCATATTCATCATACACCGGATAACTGTAATAGATTCCCCTTTTGCCGGAAGTAACGCCTAACGCCATATATACCCGTATCGCTTCCGGAACCCCCGAAATGGCGCGCTGGAAATAGGGGCGGAAGGCATAATTATGCCCTACAAAACTATCGGGTGCGTGACGATTGCTTGATGCGATGGTCAACCCGTCGGGATCGATAAGATAGCAGACATCGGCGTTATAGGTCTTCCTGAAGTGGTCAAGAATGGCATTGGCGGCCTCAAGTGTGTCCGGGTCACGCCGGTTCAGCGCCACAGAAAGGTCTTTAAGGCCGGCCAGGGCAATGACGGAGTTCAGGTTTTCCTGTAAAAAAAAGGAAAAATGGCCCTTGAGGGCCTCCGTGTGAAGCGTCGCTTGGCGTTTGGCTTCTTCAATCGCAGCATTCCTGACGGACGAGTAGTATATATACCCGCCTGCAAGGGCCGAAAAAAAGGCCATTAATGAAAGCGCAACAATGATGACCCGAAGCTTCATTGCCAAGAATTCGCTGTTTGGGAAAGAAAGGGGATATCGCCGCTGTTTACCGGAATGGTATAGCAGGATTCCTCACCGGTGTAAAGCCTTTAGCCCTTGCCCCGGCAATAGCCGGTGTAATCTGCAAAACAGCGGGGCAATCCCTTTGCACAACGGAGAGATCTTTGTTATAAGGTGGGTTAAGATAGCCTCCGAAACCTTGGAACCCGCCTAATAAACAAGGAGAATTTTTATGCTCCGCAGCGCGGCTTTTAGAGACGCCTTGTTTTTTCATGCCGTGTTTTTTGCCATTGCCATGCCGATCGCCCTTTCATTGAAGGGCAGCGCGCTTGGGTCGGCACTGATGGTTATGGTACTGGCCTACAATGTTGCCCTGCCATTGACGGGCAAAGCACGGGGGCATGCAGAGTGGACAAGGCTCTGGCTGTTTCTCCTTCCCCTGTCTTTGACCCTGCCATTGGCCGACTGGGTATTGGCCGAGCGCATGGGCACACTCATCTTCCCGGACCACGGCGTCCCGCGCTTAGGCGGCGCCGTGCCGGTTTACTTCATGGGCCTCTGGATTATACTGCTCTGGATGGTACTCTGGTTTGCCCAGCTGACGTCCCGGCCTTATATCGCAGCAGCCTTGATATCGTTTGCCGGTTTTGTGTTCTGGGAATGGGCGGCGCGCCCCATGGCCCTCTGGCATGCCGTCGATGTGAACCAGGTCGCCGGGTTTGCTCTCTATCCACTGATTCCCGAAGTGCTGCTTTGCCTGTGTGCACTCTATTTCTGGCGCCTGCTCCGCACCCAACCGCGTCACCAGCAGATCATTGCAGCGTTTGGCGTGACCGTCTTCTACACCGGCGCCCTGGCCCTGTCGCTGCTCTGGATCGGGTGATGTCCTTTTCCCCTTTAAAGCGCCCAAGCCACAGAAAATACAGGAACAAGACAGTGATCAAACTGACCCATACCCATCATCCCGGCAGGCATTGCGCCAGCACCGGCATCCGTGACCTTGTCAATTTCCACGGCGTTGCCCTTGATGAGCCGATGTGCTTCGGCATTGGCGCGGGCCTGGGAATATGGTACCTGAAAGACGGGAACCTGCCCGCATCGCGCATGATCCATGTACGCTCGCTCGACCTGGAGCAACGGTTCTTTCATCATATCCGCGTGCCCTTTGAATGGGAGCAATCAGAGGATCCGCAGGAAAGTGAAAACCGTTTGAAAGCCTGCATAGACGATGGCCGACCGGCCATTATACAGACGGACATCTATTACCTGCCATACTATCAGTCAAGCACCCACTTTCCAGGGCACCTCATCACCGTGTGGGGCTACGATGCAGCACAGCGCCTTTTTTTTGTCACCGATACCGAGCGGGAAGGCCTCCTGAACGTTCCGTTTGAGGACCTTTCCAGGGCCCGGTTTTCCGGCGGCGGCCTGTTTGATTTGAAAGGAAACCTGTTCGCGCCCCAAGCCCTTCCGCCCATAGTTGAACGGGCAACAGCGATCAGCAGTGCCATCACCCATAACAACCGGGTGCTTGGCGACCGCAGCAGTCCATTTCAGGGCCTGGCGGCGCTGGAAACCTGGCGGGACGACTTAAGCAATTGGGAGCGGTTAGATGACTGGCAGTGGACGGCCCGACTGGCTTACCAGGTGATTGAAAAACGCGGCACCGGCGGGGGCGGTTTCCGGACGATGTATGCAGAATTTCTGGATGCGGCTGCCAGCGAGGTCCCGGAAATCGCATCCCTTGGCCTTCCGGCAAAAATGAGAAAAGCGGCCTCGGCATGGACGGAATTGGCAGGTGCTTTGAAATCCGCCTCTGAAAGGTCAGTACCTGATTTCGAACAGGTGAAAAATACACTTGACAGTGTTCGGCTGGCCGAGAATGACTATCATCGAAGCGTTGCCGCACGCCGGGCATGTTGATGGCATCATGCCACACAGCTGCCTTTTCAGGAACCCCCTCAATGATCAATCTTCTGGATGAAAGCGCTGATCCCGGCTTCCTCCTCCAGCTCTTTCATCACGGTTCGGGCATCTGACATATTTACAAACCGGCCGACACGGACAATATGGTAGGTTTTCCCCTGGATGAATTTCGAAAACACCGTGGCGTCAAACTGTTTTTCAACCAGCGACCGTCGCTGGCGCTCGGCATTTTCACGCCTGAGAAAAGCGCCGGTTTGAATATAATACAAGGCCACCTCGGGTGGTGCAGGTCTTTGAGGAACAACATCCGGGATGGCAGCCACGTGGACTTGTGTTTCAGCCTCAATGGCAGAAGGCACTTCAGGGGCAACCGCCTGATAGTCAGGCGGCGGGGCTGCTGCTTCGGCGTGAAACGCTCCCGAAGAAGGCCCATCGGGAAAAGCTTCCTGGTGGGCCGCCACCGGTTCTTCGATGTACGGCGCCGTGGAAGGAACCACCTCTGGCCCGATTTCATCAAAACCGCTCAACGGCTCTTCTATTATGAAAGGCCCGTGGGACACAAGCACCTTGGGGACGATTTCCTTGTCCGCACGCATCGGTTCGTCGATGTCAAGGATTTCTGAAGAAACCACCTCAGGCGCATCAGGCACAACTTCGTGGAGCCCAGCCAGCCGGTTTCTTGCATAAGGCTCTTTGGGATCAAGCGCAAGTGCGACTTCATAGGCTGTTTTGGCCTGCTCGATGTTGTGAGTCTTTTCGAGGATGTCTCCTTTATAACAGATGGCCCAGTAAAGGTCAGGCTTCAAATCAAGGGTTTTTGACATGTCATTCAGGGCTTTGTCATAATCTTCAAGCTCGAGATAGCAGAGCCCCCTGTTAAAAAAGGCGATATGGCTATCCGGGTGCTGCCTGATTTCCCTGTTAAAATATTCAATCGCCTTTTTACAGTCTTTCCGATAATACCACACAACGCCGACATTGCTGTAGAGGCCCCTGAAGCCCGGATGAAGCTGCTCGGTTTTTGCAAAATCCCGGATGGCCTGGTTATATTGCCCGATCAATATATATGCCTCTCCCCGATTCATATATGCCCTTGCGTTGTCCGGGTTCATCTCGATCACCCGGGTAAATGCATCGATGGCTGCATCAACCCGGTTCATTTTGAGATGCATAGCGCCCTCGTTGAACAAATCCGCTTCGGACGAAGCTGCTGCAGAAGATGGAAAAAGGACGCCGGCTGCGGCAAGACATACAAGGATGGCGCAGAATAGGTGTTTCAAAATGGTCTCCTCTTTGTTTCAGTCGCCAAATAATACCATTATACACTGAAAGGTACCGGTTAATCCAACAAATTATAAATGGCATGCGTCACGTTGACAGATTGAATTCCCCCCCATGAGGGCCTTGAAAATTTGACCCGACTCCGAAAAAAAACCGGTTCCGCCCATTGTTCTTCGCAAGGTAAAGGGCATGGTCAGCGCCCCTGACCAAGTGTTCGGGCTCCGCGCCCGGCCCGGGCGCCATGGATGTCACGCCGATGCTGATGGTCACATGGTCCGCCACACTTGAAAACCGGTGCTTGATTTTCAAATCCGATACGGCCTTGAGTATTTCCCCGGCAAGGTGGACCGCAGTATCCGGCCCCGTCTGCGGATAGAGCAGAACAAACTCCTCCCCGCCGTAACGAGCGGCAAAGTCTCCCGGGCGCCGCGCAAAGCCGCGAAGCGCGCCCGCAACCTGCCGAAGGCACTCGTCCCCGTGCTGGTGGCCGTAATGATCGTTAAAGTTCTTGAAAAAATCGACATCTATGAAAAGCAAAGACAAAAATGCCCCGTCCCGCCGGCAGCGAAGCCACTCGTGGTCCAGCACCTCGTCAAAATAGCGCCTGTTGGCCAACCCCGTCAAAGTGTCATGCCGCGACATATCGCGCATCTGCTCGGCCAGGGCGTCGGAACGGGCTTTTTCCATCGCCAGGAGATGCTGCTGCAAAAATACATGCCGACTGCGCTTCTCGGCAAGCCATGCCAGAAAACCACCTATAAGAACACCTCCTGAAAAAGTTCGATGCACCATCAGCCAGTCCGGGCTATAGCCCGCAATGCCTGCAATCAGAAGACCCGTCATGCCACCGCCCAACATGGCGACAAGCGCCGGAAAGAACCTCAGGCCGAGAACGGCGCCGACCACGACAACCGCATGGATCACCCCGATCATTGCCAGCTGTCGCATCAACGGGTCCCGGATCAGAAAAGGAAGCGCAACCAGGAGCGCCATACCGATAGAGGCGAGTCCCGCCACCTGCCATTCATAGTTGCGGTCAAATTGCTTTGTCCGGGAGAGCATCGCGGCCGTCAGGATAATGAGGCCGACCCCAAGATAACCAAACGGCCAGAGGTCAAGGGCGTGCCATGGGACAAGGCACACAATGCCTAAGCCCAGCGCACAATACAAGAGGATAACGTAGAAAACGACGTTTCGAAAAACAGCTGCACTTTCGCGGGCGTGTTGCCTCCTGAATGCATGCTCCAGCCCTTCCCCAAACCTGAGCCCCAGGCGTCTTTTCCGGAGGAGATCGTTTACATCGGCATAAAGCGTGTCAGGCGGCGGCAGAAGCTCTGCCTCAAGGGGTGGTGTAGGATCAGAAGCCGTCATTTCAGGCGTATCTCCCGCTTTGCCGGGTCTTCCGGGCATCGGTTGAAGGTGCTGCCGGGGGCAGTCCGCCAAAGTTCCTGGCAATCGGCATGGAAATAGTCACTTGCTTGAAAGTATAAAAAATACGGCTTGTTTTCAAGAGGTATTTGCGGCAGGCGTTCCCTGAACATTTAACTGCCCGCAATCTCAAATGGTTTTTATCACTTGACAGGCGCCTTG
>SKZX01000370.1 GCA_007127175.1 Desulfobacterales bacterium | reverse complement strand
TGCGCTCCTGCACGGCCTTGCCGGGGCGGAGTCATCTGTTTTGAAAAATTACAACTGGTTCCAGAACATCCTTGACCCGGATGCCCCCCAGACTGCTGAGGCGATCATTGTGGCTGCATTGGACAACGTTTTGACTGAAGAGCTGCCTTTGGACGCTCGGCCATGGGGCGAGGGAAAACGGAGTGATCCTCCCATCGAGTTCAAACATGCGCCCTTTTTTCCGGATCCGCTCCATACCACGCCCTTTTCATCCCGATCCACGTTCGCCCATGTGGTGGAAATGGAAGCGGGCGGTCAGGCGCGCATAGAGAGCATGTTTGCCCTCGGCCAGTCCGGCACGATCCTGCTCGATGTTTCGGGAATACCGCAGTTTGACCCGAATTTCTTTTCCATGACCACTGTGTATGACGATTTTTCCCATCGGGATTTTCCGGTCATGGCGGCCCTTGACGACGACGATGACGACGATGACGACGAAGAAGAGGAAACCAAGAAAAAGAGCAGCAGCAGTTCGTGCTTTATAAAGTCTTTGACGGCCCGTTAAAACCGTTCGGCTGAATTCCCGCAAGAGGGGGTGGTGGATATTCCACCACCCCCTCTGGAGTTTGGTCTTTTTTTTATAGCCGGAGGTTGAAACCAGCAGCCAAATTATGTATGTTCTCCCGGGAATATCAGTAAGGTTTGAAACAGTGCAAAATATCCCATCCGTAGATGACAGGAGCGATCTGAAAAATCGGGAAATGGCGCATATATCCGGTGTTGATACACCCCTGCGGGGCTTGAGCAGACAGTCGGTGTTAATATGCCCCGGAGGGGCATGAGTGTATAGCCGGTGGTTTCAACCACCGGTCTGGTATTGGTATTAAAAATACAGAGTCCTGAAGGGACGACATCCATGATATGTCGTCCCTTCAGGACTCTGGTTTAATCGGGTCAAATACCTACCGGTGGTTAAAACCACCGGCTATATTATGTATCCCCTCCGGGGATGACCGGTGTCACCGGCTAAGGCGGAAAATGCCCAAACGCCAAGGGGGGTGGTGGTCTGTGCCATCACCCCCCCCTTTCCGTTTTTCACCCGGCATAACATGGTTGATAAATCATTGCATGTTTTGGTATAAAAAAACGGACTTTCATCCCAATATCTTTTTTATTTTGATCGAAATCTATAGATAATAACATTACACTTGGACGGGAATCGCTTGATGCTTGCCGTCTTTTAAAAGGGAAACTTCCCCAAACGGCTTTTCAGCCTCTCGGGGTCGGGGTCGGTATCGGGGTCGGATTTGTATAACCCCCCAGGGGACAGACTTCCCGTCTGCGGGTCGAAAACATCTGCCTGGCAATGGATTTTAGGGGATATGAGGAAACCGATTTCGATTTCGATTAAAACAAAGCCCAACGAATCGGAAGGGTCGAAAAGCCATATATTTTTTCGAGGTCAACCCGGTAAATTCCCATGACCTGAAACCTACAACCTACAACCTACAACCTATAACTTACAACCTACAACCTACAACCTACAACTTACAACTTACAACCACCCCCCCCATGAGCATACATTCCGAAAAACGAACCCGCATCTTCTGGAGCGCCGCAAGCGGGGTTATCCTCACCGGCGCATACGACCATCTCGGATTGGGCTTTCTGGCGTGGTTCGCCTTGGCCTTCCTGCTTTACGGCCTGCGAAACGCATCCCTGAAGGAGTCGCTTTACCTGGGCCTGCTGGCCGGTTTTGTCCATTACATGACGCTGCTGTATTGGCTGGTCCCCACCATGCACCGCTACGGTTCCCTGCCCATGGCCTTGAGCATCGGCGCCCTCATGCTCCTTGCCGTTTACCTGGCCGCATATTTCGCAGTGTTTTCATGGCTGGTCAAAGTGGTTGCACAGCGGCCAGTCACCCTTGTCGGGGTCGTGCCGGTTTTCTGGGTGGCCCTGGAATACCTCCAGGCGTTTCTGTTGTCCGGTTTTCCGTGGGGATTGCTCGGCTACAGCCAGTATAAATACCTTTACCTCATACAGGCGGCCGACATTTTCGGGGTTTATGGCGTGTCTTTTTTTGTCGCGCTCCTCAATGCGGCCATTTTTGTCATTTTTCTGTACGCACGCGGCCTGAAATGGCAAAATGCGCAGCCGGGACGGTCAGCCGCTGTTTTCTGTCTCTTTGCGCTTGTCGCGATCTTTTCATTGAATGCGGGATACGGCCGGTATAAAATACATGAAACGGACCGGGTTATCGCTGACGCCGGGCAGATGACCGTAGCGGTTGTCCAGGGCAATATCGAGCAGACCCTGAAATGGGATGAGGCGTATGTCATATCCATCGTGGGCAAGTACATCCGCCTTTCCGAAGCGGCAATGGACTCAGGGCCGCACCTTGTGGTCTGGCCTGAAACGGCCATGCCGTTTTATTTTCTTCAGGAAAGGGCGCAGACCGAAAGGGTCCTTGACGCGATCCGGCGCATGGAGACGTGGTTTCTGGTCGGCAGCCCGTCGTTTCACTACGACAGGGAAACAGAGGATCTGTGGTTTTATAATTCAGCCTACCTGATGGATCCCCAGGCCCGGTTGGCTGATGTTTATGACAAGGTGCACCTGGTGCCCTTCGGGGAGTATGTGCCGCTTTCCGGGTGGCTGCCGTTTGTCAGGCGCATGGTCCATTCCGCGGGCGATTTCAAGGCCGGAGAGCGCGGAAAGGTGCTCGCCATGAAAGATGGGCAGAAAGATGCGGAACTTGCCGTCCAGATATGCTATGAGATCATATTCCCCCATCTTTCGGCGGAAATGATTCGAAACGGGGGCTCCCTGATCGTCAATATCACCAATGACGCGTGGTTCGGCAAGACGGCAGGCCCGTGGCAGCATTTTTCCATGGCCGTTTTTCGCAGCGTGGAAAACCGCAGGGTACTGATCCGTTCTGCAAATACCGGGATAAGCGCCTTTGTGGACCCGGCGGGCCGTATCGTGGGCCGGACCGGGTTGTTTGAAACAGCGACGCTCAGCCGGTCCGTTCCGGTCGTTACCGGTCATCGGTCGTTTTATACACAACATACCGACCTGCTTCCCGTTGCGTGCCTTGCGGCTTCTTTGCTGCTGCTGCTGGGGGTTGCGGGTGCAGGACTGAAAAGAAAAAAATATGGAGGCAAACAGGATGAACGGAGAAATTAAGGAACAGATCAGCGGTTTTTATGAAACCCTTGAACAGCTGCGGGAGTATCTTTGACATAGAAGGCAAGAAAGAGCAGTTGGCCGTGCTTGAAAAGGCGATCGGCGATGAAAACCTGTGGAACGACCCCGCGAAGGCAAAGCGTCTAATGAAGGAACGGGCTTTTTTGACGACAAGGGTGGAAAGCTGGCAGGCACTGTACGGTCAGGTCGAGGAAAGCGAGGTGCTTTTTGAGCTGGGAGAAGAGGAGTCGGACGACGGCACCATGGCCGAGGCGGCCGCCATGGTTGAACGGATCGACAGGAAAATAAAGGATTTTTCCCTTCAGGCGATGCTCAACGGCGAGGACGATGACCGCAATGCGATTCTTTCCATCAACGCCGGCGCCGGTGGCACCGATGCCCAGGACTGGGTCCAGATGCTGTTTCGAATGTACAGCCGCTGGTGCGAAAGCAAGGGGTACGGCGTTGAGCTGATGGACTTCCAGGAAGGGGACGAGGCCGGCATCAAAAGTGTAACGTTCAATGTGAAGGGGGAAAACGCCTTCGGCTTTCTTAAAGTCGAAACCGGCGTCCACCGCCTGGTGCGCATCTCTCCGTTCAACGCGAGCGGGAAACGCCACACGTCTTTTGCGTCCGTTTTCGTCTATCCTGAAGTCGAGGATGACATTTCCATCGAAATCGACGAAAACGATTTGCGCATCGATACCTACAGGGCGAGCGGGGCAGGGGGGCAGCATGTCAACAAGACGTCCAGCGCGGTTCGCATCACCCACCGCCCGACCGGCATTGTGGTCCAGTGCCAGCAGGAAAAATCGCAGATCCGGAACCGTGAAAAGGCCATGAAGGTGCTCCGAGCGCGGCTGTATCAGCACGAAAAGCAGAAGCAGGATAAAAAGCTCCAGGAAATCCATGACAACAAGGAGGAAATCGCCTGGGGCAGCCAGATTCGCTCCTACGTGCTCAACCCCTACCAGATGGTCAAGGACCACCGCATCAATATGGATATCGGAAACGTGGACGCGGTCCTTGACGGGGGGATCGATCCGTTCATTGAAAAGGTGCTGCTTGCCGCACATGCCGGGCAGGTGTAATATGCCCGTTAAGGACCTGACAGCACGGCTCAGGTATTATTTCATTGTTGACTGCGACGCGTCCTTTTCCATTGAGGCGCAGGTGGAAACGGCCATCGCGGCCGGCGCCACCATGGTGCAGTACCGCAACAAGCAGTTTGCGCCCCGGGATTTTGAAGCGCTGGAAGCCGCCCGCAGCCTGTGCCGGACCAACCAGGTGCCCTTTATTGTCAACGACGATATCCTCCTGGCCCGCGCAGCGGATGCTGACGGGGTTCACCTGGGGCAATCGGACGCCCAGCATTTTCTGGCAAGGAAAATCCTGGGCCAGTACGCCATAATCGGGGCGTCCGTGTCCACACCGGTTGAACTTGCCGAAACCGACCTGTCGCACTGTGACTATATTGGCGCCGGCCCTGTTTTTCATACATCCACAAAGCCGGACGCCCATCCCGTGATCGGCCTGGAAGGCCTGGCCACAGTGGTCCGCGCCACCCACCTGCCGGTAGTGGCCATCGGCGGCATCCATGCGGGCAATGCCGGGGCGTGTTTTTCATCGGGAGCCTGCGGGGTGGCCGTTATCAGCACCATTACCCGGGCGGCCGATCCCTGTGCCAGTGCCCTGGCCCTGGGCGCCGCATGCGGGTGCCCGCCCAAACCCCTTGAGCCGCCCTGGCGCGATGAGTTCGAGCTCATCGGCCGCATGCTCGCCTGCGTCCCCCCCGCAGCGCCGTCCGCAGTTATGAAAGTCCCCCCCGGCGATGACGCCGCATTGCTTCAGGATATGATCAATCCCGTTTTCACCACGGACACCCAGCGGGAAGGGGTTCATTTCCGCCGCTGCTGGCAGGAAATGGATGAAATCGGGGAGCGGGCGGTTGAAATCACGTTCTCCGACCTTGCCGCTTCATACGCAAAGCCAGTGGCCCTTTTTATCAATCTGTGCATTCCCGATGAAACGGCGGAAGCGGATGTGCTTGACCTTTACAGGGGCATCCACCGGGCGCTTTCAGCCCATGGGGCGGTGCTGGCCGGGGGCAACCTGTCAACGGGGGCGCCCCTTTGCCTTGACCTGTTTGCGGCGGGAGCGGGAAGCGAAATGTTCCCCCTGAGGAGCGCCGCCCGTCCCGGCGACGGCCTTTACGCCACCGGGCCGCTGGGCCTTGCCCGCTCGGGCCTGGAATGCCTTGCCAAAGGCGATTTGTCTTTTCCCGGGCTCATCGATAAATACAAGTTTCCCAGGGCTCGCTTTGATGCGGCGGCTGTTCTCCGCTCATTCGGGGTCGCCTGCGTTATGGATATCAGCGACGGCCTCTATGGTGACGCGTCTCACATCGCCGCAGATTCGGGCGTCAGCGTCCTGTTTGAGACGTCAACGGATGCAATCGACCCTGAGCTTGCGGCGTATTGCGACACATACGGCATCGATCCGGTGAGCCAGGTGCTGGCCGGCGGGGATGACTATGAGTTGCTTTTTGCGTGCAGGCCTGAGGTTTTTGAGCAGATTGCCGCTGTTTTGCCCGGCGCCTGCCGGGTGGGCCGAATCCTGGAACGGCAGGATCGGTTATGCATCGGCGCGCCGGAAGGCACGGCTTCATACTGCCATGGCAGGCGGGAAAAGGATATAAAATGAAATATTCAGAAGCAAAATGGGGCAGGGTGTTTGTGATCCGCCTTGAAGACGGCGATATCGTCCATGAATCCATTGAACGTCTTGCGGTAGAAAACAATGTCCGGGCCGGCGCTTTGCTTATTTTAGGCGGTGCCGACAAGGACAGCCGCCTTGTGGTGGGCCCGGAGGACGGGCGCGCCGAGGCCATCCGGCCCATGACGCACCTGCTTGCGGACGTGAGCGAAGTGGCGGGTACAGGGACGCTTTTCCCGGACGAAAACGGGCGTCCGGTCCTGCATATGCACATGGCGTGCGGCCGGGAGGAAAAAACCGTCACCGGGTGCGTTCGCACGGGGGTCAGGGTCTGGCAGGTCATGGAAGCGGTGCTGTTTGAGCTGACAGATACCCATGCCGTTCGCAAGCATGACCCGGTCACGGGTTTTGCCCTGCTTTCCCCTTGATTTGAAACCCGGAGTTAAGCCCAACCCCGGTCCCGGCCCCGGCCCTGATTGGGTTTCGGGCGTTTCAGGGGCTTCAGTTTCAATATTCGATAAAAAATCAGTTGACGCACTATAAGAGGGTATAAATGATCATTCCCGTAATTCTTGCCGGCGGTTCCGGCACCCGGCTGTGGCCGCTTTCCCGCCGGATTTTTCCAAAACAGCTGTTGAGCCTTGCCCGGGACCGGACACTGCTCCAGGAAACCATCCTCAGGGTTGCAGGCGCAGCGGATGTGGCGGAACCGATCATAATCTGCAATGCGTCCTACCGGTACATCATCGCCGAGCAGCTGCGGGAAATCAATGTGACGCCGCGATCGCTCGTGCTGGAGCCCGCTGGGCGCAACACAGCGCCAGCGGTGGCTGTTTCGGCGGTCATGGCCGCAGCCGCGGACCCTGATGCGCAGATCCTGGTGCTGCCGTCGGACCACCTCATCACCGATATCGAAAAATTTCGCAGGGCCCTGGATGCCGGCGCCTGTTTTACCGGCCAGGG
>SKZX01000059.1 GCA_007127175.1 Desulfobacterales bacterium | reverse complement strand
CTTCACTGCCCTTGCCGCCGAAGTACCCGTCTTCGATGTACTTCTTCGCGTTGTCCCATGCTGCGCCGCCGGTGGTCATGGAAATGGCCAGGAACAGACCGGTGACGATGCTGCCGATGAGCAGGCCGCCAAGGGCAACGGGGCCGAGGAAAAGGCCGACCAGGATCGGTGCGACGACCGGGATCAGTGCCGGAACGATCATTTCCTTGAGCGCGTGCTTGGTGACGATGTCAACACATGCGCCGTAGTCGGGTTTGGTGGTCCCTTCCATGATGCCCGGCATTTCGCGGAACTGGCGGCGGACTTCCTCAACAACCGCGCCGCCGGCGCGACCCACCGCCTGCATGGCAATGGATGCGAAAAGGTAGGGCAGCAGGCCGCCGATGAAAAGGCCGACAATCACGTCAACCCGGCCGAGGCTGAAATCCAGCTGTTGCGCTGTCTCAGACGCGCCGCCGACTATTTCGAACTCAAGGATGTAGGCGGTGAAAAGAACCAGGGCGGCCAGACCGGCGGAGCCGATGGCGTATCCCTTGGTGACGGCTTTGGTGGTGTTGCCGACAGCGTCCAGCGGGTCTGTTACAGCGCGCACGGAGTCGTCAAGCTCTGCCATTTCAGCGATGCCGCCGGCATTGTCCGTAATCGGGCCGTAGGCGTCAATGGCAATGACCATACCGGTCATGGAAAGCAGCGAGGTCGCCGCAATGGCGATGCCGTAAAGGCCTGCGAAACCATAGGCGATGCCGATAGCGGCGCAAATGGCGAGAACCGGAAGGGCTGTCGCCTGCATGCTGATGCCAAGGCCCGCAATGATGTTCGTGCCGTGACCGGTGGTGGATGCTTCCGCAAGGTGCTTGACCGGGCCGTAGATGCCGGTGTAGTACTCGGTGATGATCACGATCAGCACGGTCAGAACGAGGCCGACCAGCGATGCGTAGAACAGGTTCATCGCCGGGATGCCGCCGATGGTGTCGATCTGTGTGACGGTGAAGGCATAGAAGCCCAAGGCTGCGATGATCGCCGATCCGAACATCCCCTTGTAGAGGGCGCCCATGATGTATTCATCTTTGCCCAGGCGGACGAAGAATGTTGCGATGATCGATGCGACGATCGAGATCGCGCCGAGAACCAGCGGATAGAGCGCGGCCATCGGTTCTTCGGGGAAGAAGAGCGTGCCGAGCAGCATGGATGCCACGACGGTGACAACATAGGTTTCATAAAGGTCGGCTGCCATGCCGGCGCAGTCGCCGACATTGTCCCCGACATTGTCTGCGATGGTCGCAGGGTTTCTCGGGTCGTCTTCCGGGATGCCCGCTTCCACCTTGCCCACCAGGTCGGCGCCGACGTCAGCGGCCTTTGTGAAGATACCGCCGCCGAGACGGGCGAAGATGGCGATCAAGCTGCCGCCGAATCCAAGCGCCACGAGGGGGACAATGTGCGCCTTGCTTTCAATGACCGTGGCATCGCCCAGCAGAAAATAGAAATAAGCGGCGATGGATGTGAGCGCGAGGCCGGCGACCAGAAGGCCGGTCACGGAACCGCCGCGGAAAGCCATCTTGAGCCCTGCTGCCAGGCCGTCCTTGGCCGCTTCGGCTGTCCGGACGTTGGCAATAACGGAAACCCGCATGCCGATGTAGCCGGCCAGGTAAGATGATATAGCGCCGATTAAAAACCCGATGGCGGTTTTGCTGCCAAGGGTCACCCAGAGGACGATCAGGATGATCGCACCGACAATGGTGATGGTTTTCATCTGGCGGTTGAGGTAGGCGATTGCGCCCTCCTCGATGGCGTCTGCAATCTGGATCATCTTTTCGCTGCCCTTGGGCGCACTTTTGATCATGCTGGTAATAATCAGGGAATATACAATTCCGATTACCCCGATGAACGCAGCTGCCAAGGGGATGTTTGCCATCAATGTTTCCATACTTCCTCCCTTAAAACGTTTTGGTTAAAAGAACACATTTCTATCCCATACCACAATAAATCGAGTCTATTCGTCCTGACATGCCAGGCCGTTGTGCCTGTTGTAACTGTTCATCGCTGCCGCTGTTCCTTTTTCCAGGATGGTTTCCACGGCTTTGCGGACGGCATCGAACACGCTTTCGTAGCAATGCCTCTCCTGCTTGGAAAGCTGCCCGAGAACATAATCCGTTACAGCGGGATCATCGTCATTCCCGCCTCGTGCATCTACCGATGCCTCCGGACGCCCTATGCCGATTCGGATTCTCGTAAATTCGTTTTTCCCCAGTGCATCGATGATCGATCGGACCCCTTTGTGCCCTCCATGTCCTCCTTTCACTTTGATTTTGATTCTTCCAATATCGATGTCCATATCATCATGTATGATCAGAATGTTTTCCGCTTTGATGTCAAAATAGCGGGAAAGCTGGTAAACCGGCGGCCCGCTTCTGTTCATGTAATCCATCGGCTTGGCCAGCACCACTTTCCCGCCGCTGATCAACCCGCGGCCGTAAAGGTTTTTGAACATGCTGCGGTTCAGCGCAATGCCATGGTTGGCGCCGAGTTCGTCAATTGCCATGAAGCCGACGTTATGACGCGTCTTCTGGTAATTTCTTCCCGGGTTGCCAAGCCCGGCAATGAGCCATGTGCCCTCATCAGTCATGGCAGATCGGCCTGTATCCGGAACAGCGGCAGCCGGGGCTACTCGTTGTCGCTTTCACCTTCTGGCGCCTCTCCTTGTTCAGCCGCTGCTTCTTCTTCAGCTTCTTCGCCTTCTTCAGACGGTTCTTCAATCGCTTCCATCTTCGGGCTTACGAGTGTGACGACCGTGAAGTCGACTTCAAAGGGAATCTCCACATCGCCTTCCACCTCGATCTGGCTCACATTGATGGAGTCCCCGATTTCCATCCCTGAAACATCGATATCTATTTGTTCCGGGATATTGGCGGGAAGGCAGTAAACTTCCAGTTCCCGCCGGATGATCTGAAGAATGCCGCCTTCTTCGACCCCTTTAGGCGTACCGATGGTGTTAATGTAAACCATGGTCGATATTTTTCTGTCCATCCGTATTTCAAGAAGATCTACGTGGAGGTAATGCGCTTTTACAGGGTCGGTCTGGAGTTCCTTGACCATGACCGTCTTGTTGTAAGGCATATCGCCTTCAATGTCGAGGTTGATAAGCCCCCTGGAATACAGCGGGCTGTTGAACATTTTTTCAAGTTCCCTCGATTCCAGGGACAATTTTATATTGTCAACACCGGCACCGTAAAGAATGCCGGGAATTCTTCCCTGCCTGCGAAGTGACCGGGCAGCGCCTTTTCCAACGCTCTCCCGCGTTTGTGCGGTTAATTTTGCAATATCCAAAAGTCAGGCCTCCATGTTGAAGTATGTATGATTGTATTTTTTATATAAATAAAGAAGTTACCGAGTCACCGGTATGGCTCCTGATGATCGCCTCGCCGAACAGCCTTGCAATGGAAAGGGTGATGATTTTGTCACATGCCTGCTTGGGTGCCGTCATTGAAATGGTGTCCGTGACAACAAGAGACTTGATCTGCGACTGGTTGATTCTTTCGATCGCTGGCCCTGAAAGCACGGCATGTGTGCAGCAGGCGTGAACCTCGCTGGCCCCTTCGGCCATAAGCGATTTGGCGGCTTCCGTCAGGGTCCCCGCGGTATCGACCATATCGTCGAGGATAACCACCCTTTTTTTTTCTACGTTGCCGATTACCGCCATGGCCTTGGCCTGGTTGGGTGCGGAGCGCCGCTTGTCGATAATGGCAAGCCCCGCATTGAGCCTCTTGGCAAATGCACGCGCCCTTTCGACCCCCCCGGCGTCCGGTGAAACAATCACCAGGTCCTCTCCAAACGTTTTGAGCATGTATTCGATCAGTACGGGCGCAGCAAACAGGTTGTCCACCGGGATATTGAAAAAGCCCTGGATCTGGCCGGCGTGCAGGTCCATGGTAATGATCCGGTTCGCGCCCGCGGTCGTCAGCAGGTCGGCCACCAGTTTTGCGCTGATGGGAACCCTCGGTGCGACTTTCTTGTCCTGCCGGGCGTATCCGAAGTAGGGGATAACCGCGGTAATCCGCTTGGCTGAACTGCGTTTGAACGCGTCTATGAGCAGCAGCAGCTCAACCAGGTTGTCATTGACCGGACAGGACGTCGATTGGAGGACGAAGACGTCTTTTGCACGGACATTGTCGTCAATTTCAATCTGGACTTCACCGTCGCTGAAGCGCTTGACCGTGGCATTGCCCAGCGGCTGGCCCAGATACCCGCAGATGTCGTTTGCCAGCACCGGGTTCGCATTGCCTGAAAAAATTATGTATCCATTGTTGTTGTCCATATCATGTTCCGCCGTTGGAACCAAAGTGTTCAGGGTCAGGTGTAACCATTGCGCCATAAATTTGATGGCGTCGTAAAAGTCCCATCTACTGCGTTGTAGCCATTTTTCATTCGCTCGAAATACTATATGTATGCCATCGCGAATGAAAAATCACTACGCCTTGTATATGGAACTTTTTACTTAGCCATCTTTACCGTGTTTTTTGACTTTTTACGAGCCCATCAAATTTGGCTGGGGCGGGAGGATTCGAACCTCCGAATGCAGGAACCAAAATCCTGTGTCTTTCCGCTTGACGACGCCCCAGCAGCAAACGGTTTTCTACGTCAGCAGCCGTGTGCAGAAGACCTGCCATCGCCGTTGCCGGGACAGAAGGCTGAAAGCCTTTTCGGCTGTTTCAGGGTCTCTGTAGATGCCATAGACCGATGAGCCACTGCCCGACATGAGAGCGCCCGCAGCCCCGGAATCCAGCAGCTTTCTTTTCACCTCCGCTATCTGAGGGCTGAGCGTGAAAGCCGCAGGTTCAAGTGCATTGAAAAGCAGCCGATCAATATTCGTGCCCCAGTCCAGCTTGAAAATATTTTTTGTATGTATTTTTTCTTTTTTTGTCAATGTTAAATTAAAGTTTTTGTATACATCGCGGGTTGAGAGGATGTGCCTGGGGTAGACCAGGACAAGGGGAAGGGGGTTCAAGCCTGAAAAGGGGGTGAGGATGTCCCCGATTCCCCTTGCAACGGCAGGTTTGCCGCAGATGAAGAAAGGAACGTCCGCGCCGATTGCCTTGCCGGTTTCCAGGAGCGTTTCAGGGGAGAGCGGATAGCCGAAATGCCGGTTTAACCCAATCAGGACTGCTGCTGCATTGCTGCTGCCGCCGCCCAGGCCGGCGCCGATGGGGATGGTTTTACGGATGGTGATGGCAACGCCTGCGCCGGGGATGGCTGCGGCGCTGAAAAACCGGCTGGCGGCAGTATAAGCAATGTTTTCTGGGCCTCCGGGGACATCCGGGTGATCGCAGGAGACCTGAATGCCGTGCGTGTCAAAAGACACCGCCAGGGTGTCGTGCAGCGCGATCGGGCACATGAGACTGACCAGCTCATGGTACCCGTCGGGACGTTTCCCAATGATATCAAGGTACAGGTTGACCTTGGCGAAGGACTTGATTTCCAATGGAGTTCCTGCCGTTCTGCCATGGATCGATTATTTCTTCTTTGCCGCCGGTTTACTTGCAGCCCATTTCCTTCACATAGAGCAGGCGCAATTCATACAGGATATTGTTCAGCAGGCGCCTTTCGTCGTCGTCCAGGTTTCCCCGGGTCTTTTCCTCGAGCATGGCGATGACATCGATGGTCTGCTTGGCAATGGCCAGGTTTTTGGTGGCTGTGTTGCCGGAAGGGTCGGCGTGCATACCCAGCTGAACCAGGGCGGATGCGTTCAGGGAAAGCAGAAAGGTCGTAAAATTGAGCTCCGGCATCAGGCATTTTTTCTGATCCGTGGTGAACTCCTGTTTCTGCCCGGTTTCATTGCGGTCGGTGCCGGTCATGATCATATCCTCCTTGAAATACCGGTTGTAGTAGGCTTGACGGCTTCGAAAAAAGCCCAATATCTGCGTTGCGCGCAATTTCTGAAGCAGCTCGCATACGGATAAGTACTTTAGATTCTAATAAAATTGCCCACGCCCGGACCTTGAGCGGTTTACAAAACCGTCTGAAAACGACTTTTTACAGGCGCATCAGGCTTATTGACAAGACTTCCGCCGTGCGCGACAGGCTAAGGGCCCGTTACCTTTTTGACGGTCGATTCAACCACATTTCGTATTTCATCGAGCCTGTTTTCTGAAAGGGCTTCAAACCGCATGACCAGCGCAGGCTGGGTATTGGAGGCCCGTACCAGCCCCCAGCCGTCGTCAAAGACGATGCGTGCGCCGTCGATGTCGATGACCTCGTATTTTTCCCGCAAGGCTGCCGTGGCTTTTTCAACGACCGTGAATTTCATGTAATCCGGGCAGTCGACACGGATTTCAGGCGTGCTGAATGTGGCCGGAATGCCATCGAGGAGCGCTTTTATGGTTTTCCCGGTCGCAGAAAGAATTTCCAGCAGCCGGCAGGTCGCATAAATGGCATCGTCATACCCGAAATAACGGTCCGCAAAAAACATGTGCCCGCTCATCTCACCGGCAAGGGCTGCTTTTTCCTGCTTCATTTTCTCCTTGATCAGCGAGTGGCCCGTTTTCCACATGATTGCCCTCCCGCCGTGCCGGGTGATGTCGTCATACATGGTCTTGGAGCACTTGACCTCCGAGATGAACACGGCGCCCGGCTTTCTGGCAAGGATTTCACGGGCGAAAATGACCATGAGCATGTCGCCGTAGATAATATCCCCCCGGTCGTCCACCACCCCGATCCGGTCCCCGTCGCCGTCATAGCCGATGCCCACGTCCAGGTTGTTTTCCCTGACCAGTGCGATCAGGTCGATGAGGTTCTTTTTGACCGTGGGGTCGGCTTCATGGTTCGGAAACCGGCCGTCCATGTCGCAGTAGATGTCGTGCACCTCGCAGCCCAACTCCCGCAGCAGGGG
>SKZX01000329.1 GCA_007127175.1 Desulfobacterales bacterium | reverse complement strand
ATGGACTCCTTTGCTGCCATTGCAGGCCCTGTTTTATGGTCGGCGGAAACGGAAAATTCATGCGTCATCCGGCGCCACCATCGCCATGGTGGGCAATAAAAGCGTGTATGTCCTGAAAATAGGACATCCCGGCAAGGGCGAAAATATTATTGTGGTCGGCGCCACCAATGGTTTTCATGGTCTTCCGGGGAGTCGGCGCGGATTCTAAAAGAAGCCGGCCGTGCTCAAGCGGGATGATATGGTCGTGTTCGGCGTGGATAATCATCACCGGCCCATTGAAATGACGGATGCCGTCTGCGTTTGAAAACAGCATGGCCTCATCGATCATGAGGTCCCGGGGCAGTATGCCCAGACGCGCCAGAAGATCGTTTATCCCTGCAAAACCGCTTTCAACAATAAGCCCTGCGACACTGTCATCCCGGTTGGCCGCAATTTCGATTGCCGGTGCGCTTCCCAGTGAGCGGCCCATAACCCATAATGGTCCCCTGTGCCCTTTTTGTTCCAGCAGGGTGCAGATTTTATCAAAGACGGCATATGCATCCCGCAGCATCGCTGAAACGCCTGGCTTTCCGGTACTGATTCCGTACCCCCGGTAATCCGCGACGATGAAATTCAGGCCGAAAGAGAGGTACACGGGGCCGATGGGGTCATAATCATGGGCAATCTCCCCGTTGCCGTGGAAAAACAGGATAGTGGGATTGTCTTTTCCCCCCAGGTGAAGGCGGCAGCCAATGGATGCGTTATCGGTCGTACTGACGGTGATTTCCTCGATGCGGTCGTCCGTCATGGTACCGGATGGTCTGCGGGGGTGAAAAAGAAACCCGAGAATGTCGGGCCGATCCAGCAAAGCGGCCTTTTCAATGGTGTCTGTTTTTGAACCCATACGTGAACGCCTCCAGGGTTTTTCATTCAGGCACAGGCCCTGCCCGCGAAGTTTTTGAAGCCCCTGCCCATATTACCGAAAAATCTTGAAATCCGAAAAGGATTTATATAGAGATAATGACGAGGATACACTCAGCATTTTACGTTATACAAAAATCAACATGTTTTAAAGGACTTTTATGTTTCTTTCCCTCTCAAAAACTTCGGATCGCATGAACAGCAAGGGCTTCACGCTTATAGAGCTGATGGTTGTCATCGTGATCCTCAGCATTCTCGCCGTTTACATGGCGCCAAGGCTTATCGGCCGGGATGATCAGGCCAGGCAGCTGCGCGCCCGGGTCGATATTGAAGCCCTTGAAACAGCATTGAAACTCTACAGGCTGGACACCGGAAGCTATCCCACTACCCAGCAGGGCTTGGAAGCGCTGATTCAGCAGCCTGAGGGCGTCCGAAACTGGCGGGAGGGCGGTTATATCGATAAAAGGAGGCTCTTGAAGGACCCATGGGGCAATGATTATGTCTATCTCAGCCCGGGCACCCATGGAGACTTTGATATCATTTCATATGGCGCCGACGGTCAACCCGGCGGTGAAGGGGTGAATGCCGATATCAGAAACTGGGAGATAGAATAGAACGCTGTTTCGGCGCATTTGGCGTACAGACCCGGCCTGCTCTTCATCCTGTCAGCGCTTACCCGGCTGTATCACGCAGAATACCCTGCAATACAGACTTTCAAACTGAACCGGTCCACGGTCATATGCTGAACAACAAGTACGCTTTTACCCTGGTCGAAATCATTGCGGTCATCAGCCTTATCGGCATTACGCTCTTTTTCGCGGCGCCGAGGCTGGAAGGGTTCCTGTTTAGGGATGAATCCCGGACGGTATCCCGGTGGATCATTCTGAACGTCGCTGATCTGAAAAAAAAAAGTGTGCAGACGCATCAGCAGTTTGTGTTATATATCGACCTGGACAGCAACAGCCTCTGGATCGACATAGCGTCCGGTAATGCCTTGAGCGATGAAAACGTGCTCTCCGAGACCCGGCAACAAACCTTTGAACTGCCGCCCGGGTTTCGGATTAATTCCGTCCTTTTCCCGCCGGACCGGAGAATATCAAGTGGTGCCGCGGCTGTCGCTTTTTACCCGAACGGGTATTCTGACCGGGCCGTCATTCATTTGACGGACCGGCAGAATCAAAGGAAATCGTATATTATTGAAGCTTTTCTGCCAAACGTGAGCATTCATGACGATCATGTCCGTTTCTGAAATTTCGCCCGGAAGCCCTGTTCAACAGGGGTTCACATTGCTGGAAGTCCTCGTTGCCCTCGCCATTATCGCAATCGTTATCGTCAGCGCGCTGCGTCTGCAGGGCCAATCTGTCGGCATGAACGAAATTTCGAGGTTTTACGCCACAGCACCCTTTCTGGCGCAGAAAAAAATCGCCGAGATCCGAACTGAACCCCAACGGTACATGGGAAGCGAATCCGGCACTTTCGATGATGCCGTCCAGGGGTTGCGGTGGACAACAAGCCTTGAACCAGTTGAAATTGCAGGCGACGAAAACAGTTCACTGGAAATGCTTTCCGCCACTGTGACGATCCAGTCCCAAACCCATAAAAGCCGTTACGTCGTGCAGTCGTATTTCCATTTGCAGGGGAAAAGCCAGTGATCGCAATGCGCCAGAGCCCCCCCCAAGAGCTGTCACCGCGATGCATGGCAGGGTTTACGCTGATTGAGATCCTGGTTTCCATCACCATTTTCGCCATACTGGCAACCATTGTCTACAGCTCGCTGAACGCAGTCCTGTCAAGAAGCGAAGCCATAAAGGAAAGTGTGGCCGCCTTTGAAATGGCTAAAAATACGCTCAGCCGCATGTCAAGGGATCTCAGGGCAACATTTGTTGAGCAGTACCCTGAATACCAGGTCCCGGGAATTGTCGATCCGCCGGACCCTTACCGGTTTCAGGGTGAAGAAGCCTTTGTCGGGGGGAAAACGGCATCGCGGCTCACCTTCGCATCCACCGAACATCTGCGGATTTCATCGGATATCATTTCCGGCCTTGGGCGGATCATGTACTATGCGGAAAGCAATGAAGACCGAAATGATGATTTGCTGGTCATCAGGCGCTCGGATTTGCCCTTTCCCTACGATATCGACCCGAACCGACTGCATGATTCCCGGGTTGATCCGGTGATCAGTGAACAGGTTGCATCCTTTGTGCTGACATACGTGGACGAAGACGGCCAGACCCACCAGGAATGGGATTCCGATTCGGACCGGTTTCGATATGCCACACCGCGTGCCGTCATTATCGAGATATCCATTGAAGGTGAAAATGGCACGCACGCATTTGAAACCCGGGTGGATATTCCGGTTTACAGGAACAGGATTGAAAATGTTCGCCGTTAATAACAGGGGGATCGCCCTCATTATCACATTGACGGTGATTACCATCATTATCGCCGTGGCCCTGGAACTGAACCGCCAGATGCGCAGTGCTGTCATTTCCGCCGCAGCAACCCGAAACCACGTGTCGCTTTCGCATATGGTCGACTCCGGCGTTGAGGTCGGCAAGGCCATTCTGGCAAAGGATAAAACCGACACACTGAATGTTTCCGTGCAGGACGAATGGGCGAACCCTGAACGGATTGAACAGTACCTCGCGCAGCTGCCCTTTGAAAACGGCTACATAACCCTTGAGATCACGGATGAGCGGAGCCGCCTGCAATTGAACGCCCTTGTTGCATTCCCTGAAGGCCGTGATTTCAACCCCCCGCAGCACGCGTTGTGGCAGCGTTTTTTTTCGCTGCTGCTTGCCGCCTCGGAACTCGGGGGTTCATCATCCTTTTTTGAAACAGGCGACCTTACGCCCGATATGATCATCAACCCCGTTAAAGACTGGCTTGACTCGGGCGATGATGACGCCATTACCGGCTTGACGGGCGCGGAAAACGATTATTATCGTTCCCTTGACCCGCCATACAGCTGCAGAAACGGTCCTTTCAAACATATCAAGGAACTGATGCGGGTAAAAAATATTGATCAGGATATGTTTTACGGTTTCGATATTGACAATTATGTGACAGTATACGGCATGACGCCCGCTGGGGGAGACAGTCACAGTTTCACCTACGATGGCAAAATCAACATTAACACGGCTGAGGCGCCTGTTCTTGCGGCCCTCCTTCCGGAAGGCTACGAATTTCTGGCAGAAGAAATTGCCGCTTACCGAGAGGAAAAGGTAAACGGCAGCTATATTCACGACCTGACGGACCCGAACTGGTACAAATCGGTTCCGGGCGCTGAAAGCGCTGAAATCAACCCTGCACTCATAACCACCCAGAGCGATCTTTTTCGTATTGTATGCAGGGCCCACTATGATCATATGACGCTGCAGGTAACCGTCATCGTCATCCGTGAAAAAGATGACGATACGGGGAAGTGGTACTGCAGGGCATTGAGCTGGAGCTATCAGGACATATGAGCGGCAACATTTTAACCATCGACATTCGGGATGAAGCCATCTCGGCGCTTCTTATATCCTCCGGCCTCAAGGGTAACAGGATTGAATCGCACTGCCACGTGCGGCTGGACCAGGCGCCCCCGGATACGGAAAACCCTCTGCTATGGGCGCTTTCGAGGATAGCGGAGAGCATGGATACGGCCGGCGCAACCGGCATCCTGTCCGTATCGCCTTCCGATGTTACCTACCGGAATGTCACGGTCCCTTTTAAAGAGCGCAGAAAAATCTCCCAGACGCTGCCTTTTGAGCTCGAGTCGACCCTTCCCGGTGCGATTGAAGAACTGGTTATCGATTTCGATATCGTTCGGAAATCGGATTATTCGGACGTCCTTGCCGCTGCGGTAAAAACGGATATTGTCGAAACGCTCGTCGAAGCAGCAAAAAGCATGGGCATCAGACCCGGGTTTGTATCGGTCGGCCCCGTTGCCGAAGCCATGTGCATCGCCAGGCTCGGTCTGAAAAAAATCGAAAACTTCTTATTTGTCAGCATTGACGACAGCTGCGCGACCGCCTGTATCGTTCTTTCCGGAAAATTGCACCTGGCCAGAACCTTCCGGCTCCCGAACTCTGCTTCGGGCCATCGGCCCGGGCGCCTGAAAAAGGAATTGCCCCGGTTAATCGCCGCGTTTGAAAACATTTTTGATTCTGATTGCCAATTTGACGAGATAATGGTTTCCTGCGTGTCATCGAAAATTACCGGGGAAGCTTCCGACAGGGAGGTCGGTGACATTGTTTCCGCCCTTGAAGATCAATTTGACACGCCTGTCAGGACCATCGACATGCTCCAGGATGCCAATCTGAAAATGCTTGCCGGTCCTGGAAAAGGGGCTGGGGAAGGGGCCTTCGATGCCCGGCTCTATAACGCGGCGTTGGGGCTTTCAGCGATTGAAACAGGGCGGATCACGCCCTTCGATTTCAGCCGGAGCCATTATTTTATTCAGAAATACTGGCATGAAAACAAAACGGAACTCATAACGACCGGGATGCTTGTCCTTTTTGTTTTTGTTATGATCATGGCCAATGCCATTTTCCAGGTCCACTCCCTGGAGAGCCAGGTCAGAAAACTGGACAGTGAAATTGTCAGTATTTTCCGGTCCACGTTTCCAGGCAATACCCGTATTGTGGACCCTTTGCACCAGATGCGCTCCGAGATCGAACAGATCCGGCAAAGAAGCGCCCTGTCCGGCAGCCATGGCAATATTCCCAATATTGACCTGTTAAACGAAATCAGCAGGGTTATACCGCATGACATCGACGTGCTGATAACCAACATGGTCAGAAGCGAGGACCATGTGTCCATTTCCGGTACAATTGCAACGTTCCACGCTGTGGATGAAGTCAAAGGGCGCCTTGAAAAAATCGACCTCTTTGAACGAATCATTATCAGCTCCGCAAACATGGACAACACGATCAATCGCGTCAGGTTCAGGATTCGTGCCGACATGGCGGGCATATAGCCATGATTCAACTGTGGAGATTGTGCAATGAACATCAACCTTAACCGCCGTGAACGGCTTTTTATCGGCGGCGCAGCGATATTTATCGTATTTTTTGCCTTTTACAACCTTGCCGTTGCCCCGGTTTTTGAAAGAAAAAACAGCCTGGCGGCAGAGCTCGCATCCAAACGGGCCATTGCGGCTGAAATGCAGGTGCTGCGAAATGAGTACCGGGTTCTTTCCGGACGCGTTGAGGCGGCACAAATGCGTTATGCACAGCGGCCGGGAAATTTTTCGCTGTTTACCTTTCTCGAACGTGTCGCCGGTACAAGCGGCGTAAAAGACAACATCACTTACATGCGGCCCAGTACAACTGTCGATGATTTTTCTGGCCTCACCATATCGCAGGTCGAAATGCGGCTCCAGGACATAACCCTTGAGGATCTGGCCTCCTATCTGTTCCAGGTTGAGTCCTCGGAACACATGGTACTGGTCAGCAGGATGTCCATTACCAAGTCAGGCGAAAAAGACGGGCCCATCAGCGTTGTTATGCGGGTGGAGTCCGCCGAAGCTTCATAAACGGTTTTCATAAATGACCATGATCAAAAAAATTGCGGCATATGCGCTTTACTTTACCGGTGTAACCGTATTGTTCCTGTATCTGCTGTTTCCTTCGGACACTGTAAAGAATTACATCGTTTATCAATTTACAGGTGTCGCGCCGGACATCGGGTTGCATATTGAAAGGGTTCGCCCGGCCCTCCCGCCGGGCCTTTCTTTTGCCAATACGTACATCCTGCTCAAGGACGAAACGGCTTTGCGCGTCGAATCAATGGCTTTCTCGCCGGACTACCTGTCCCTGTTATCAACCGAGCCCGTAATGAACTTCACCGGCACAGCTGCAGGCGGTCACATTTCCGGCACCATCCGAATGCTTAAAGGAGACGGAAACCGCTCCTTTGCCGCCCGAATGCATTTTGCCGATATCGATCTGCAAGCCGTCCCGTTGACCGGCATGATCCATCCCCGAAGTGTTTCAGGCCTTGTGCGGGGAGATATCGATTATGCAGGCCCGGTTCCCGGAAAAGGCAGTGCAACCGTTGAGATATCCGGAATGCAGCTGACCTTCGAAGAAATCATCCCCGGACTGGATTCTCTGGCCTTCTCCCGGGTCAATGCATCCGCTGACCTGGGTCAGGATCGGATTGCCTTCAACCAGATCGAAATGGAAGGGGCCCAGTTTTCCGCATCGGGCAGGGGTGCCATTACACTCAGGCAACCCCTTGAATCAAGCGGTATCGATTTGAGAGGGACCGTACAGGTTCACCCGGAGCTCGTGCGCACCATGGGCCCCCTTCTGCCCCGGCAGTACATGCGCGAGGGCAGGGTTCCCATACGGATTACGGGGACACTGGAAAACCCCAGGTACGCCTTCCGCTAAAGTTTGATAATTTTTATGATTCGGATATACTGTTAAATGGTTAAAAGACTTCTTGGCATTCTCAATATCTTATTGATAACCGTCCTTGTTTTTTTCGGGGTCAGGGTTTTCTACACGATTGTGGCGGCAAAGATGGAAGAATCGATACTGTTTGCAGCGCTTGAAAAGACGGCGTCCGGACCGGATCAAAATTATCCTGGCGCCCGCCTTGACCTTTCCGCGCAGCTTCGTTTCTCCGAGTATCAACCGATCGTTCAACGCGATCTGTTTCTGACAAAAGCCGCCGAAGCCATCCCGCCGCCGGTGGTTGAATCGGATATCGCCGACCTGGAAAAAACAAAACTCAACCTCAAGCTCTGGGGAACCATTACCGGCGATGATCAAGGATTGTCCTATGCGGTTATCGAAGAGACGGCCCGTCGGCAGCAGCCTCAGCACCTCTATCGTGAAGGGGACCGCGTTGGACAAGCCAGCATCAAGTTGATTTTGCGGGAAAAGGTCGTGCTGACCGTTGACGGGCGGGACGAGGTCCTTGAAATGGAGCAGCTTGCCGATGATGCCGCGAGTGCTTCCAGGCCTGCGCGAAGAACCATGGATGTCGCACCGGCACATGGAATTCCGGAACCCGGGAGAGAAGTCGCCATTGAACGGGACACCATAGAAGACGCTCTTTCCGATGTCGGCAACCTCATGCGCCAGGTTCGTATCCGGCCCTATTTTCAGGACGGCAACCCCGAAGGCATTTTGCTCAGCGGCATAAGGCGCGGGTCTATTTTCGAGGATATGGGGCTCAGCAGCGGTGACGTAATCACCGGGGTCAACGGCAACCCCATCCGGACGGTGGAGGACGCCATGCAGCTTTACGAAGGGCTGAAATCGGAGCAAAGCGTGGAATTGCAGATCATGCGCGACGGTGCGCCGCAGACGATTTCCTACCGTATAAATTGAAATGAAAACGATCAATGGCAATACTTGCCCTGGTTTAAATGTTCAGACAAGAGGTATATAACGGTGCGGATGAAATTGAAATTTATCTTCAGGTTGACCTTCGTCTTGCTGATCGGCGCAATGCTGGCGGGTTTTTATCCCGGCATGACGGCTGCGCAGACGGGTTCCGCAGGCCAGGGCGCCAGCCCCGGATCACAGGCCTATGCCGACAGAGATGAAGCCGTCCCCGAAAGGCGGGTTTCCATTGATTTCAACGATGTTGACATCGGCGTGTTCATCAAGTTCATCAGTGAACTCACCGGGACGAATTTTATCGTTGATCAGCGGGTAAAGGGCAAGATTACAATTATATCCCCTTCCAAGATATCCGTGGACGAAGCATACCGTGTGTTTGAATCGGTGCTCGAGGTGCACGGGTTTTCAACGGTGGAGGCCGGCGATGTCACCAAGATTATCCCGTCACCCCACGCCCGGACAATGAACATTGAAACCCTGCTCAGGCAGGAGAGCGACTCTCCCAACGACCGGATCGTAACCCAGCTCATTCCCCTGAAATTCGCCGATCCGGAAGAGATCAAGCAGCTCTTTGCCCCCCTGGTATCGCGAAACAGCGTTGTGCTTTCCTACAGGCCGACCAACACGCTCATCATAACGGACGTTCATTCCAATATCACCCGGCTCATGACCATCCTGGACGCCATAGACGTTGAAGGCATCGGCCGTGAAATCACGACCATTTCTCTTCGGTATGCCGACTGCAAAGAGGTCGTCCGGATCATTGAATCGATTTTCGGCCAACCGGCCGCCCCTGCCCGAAGGGGAGCGGTGCAGTCTGAAATTACGGCTGTTCCGGATGATCGCACCAATTCCATTATCCTCCAGGCCAGCGAGGCGGATGTGATCCGAATCCGGCAGCTTGTTGCCATGATCGACAGGGAGATCCCCCGGGGCAAGGAAAATATCCACGTGTATTATCTCGAGAACGCAAAGGCGGAGGACCTGGCGTCGGTCCTTCGCGAACTGCCGGCGCAGGCCGGAAAAACGGCCACGGAAGAAGGCAGGAGAACGGCCCCGCTTGTATCGGAACGGGTGAGCATCACCGCCCACACCGGCACCAACAGCCTCATCATCCGGGCGGATAAAGACGACTTTGATATTTTGAAAACCGTCATTGAAAAATTGGATATATCGCGCCCCATGGTTTATATTGAGGTGTTGATCATGGAGGTCAGCAAGGACCGTTCTTTCCGCCTTGGCACCGAGTGGATGGCCGGCGGCGAGGCAAGCGTCGACGGCAGGGAAGGCATATATGGCGGCGGTTTTTCCGGCGGGGCCCTGGGCGGGGACCGCGGGTATAACTATACCGTTCCACAGGGTGTTCCCAATGCCGCACTCCTCCCGCCCGGTTTTTCCATGGGCGTTTTCGGTGAAAATATCGAGGTGAGCGGCGTCCGCTTCCCGACGATCAGCGCTGTCATACAGGCATACCACAAGGACCGGGACGTCCATATCCTCTCAACGCCGCAACTGCTCACCACGGACAACGAAACCGCACGGATCACCGTCGGCCGCAACATACCCTACCTGACGCGGGCGGCAACCGGCGATACAAACTTCAGCAACTACGAATACAAGGATGTGGGCATCGCACTGGAAATCACGCCGCAGATCAACAAGGACCGTAAAATCCGGCTGGAAATCAACAAGGAAATCACAAAACTCGAAACAACCACCGACCAGTTCCAGCCCACGACGCTCCAGCGGACCATCCAGACCACCATCGAGGTGGACGACAAGCACACCGTTGTCCTTGGGGGACTCATCGACCAGAGCCTCTCGTCCACGGAATACAGGGTCCCCTGCCTGGGGTCCATCCCGGTTGTCGGGTGGCTTTTCAAGTCCAGGGCCGATGCCAATGATGAAACCAACCTGTTTATATTCCTGACCCCCCAGGTCCTGGAAAACAACCTGGAAGCAACAGCTCTGCACGATCGGAAAATCGAGCGCTTCGAAAAGGAAATCGAAGGCAGCATCAAGCTTTACGGTGTTCCGGGACCACAGGGCGGGATGCAGATACCGGAAAAGGATGAAAGATGATCACCCATCGATTGTCCGACATCCTGGTTGAGGAGCACGGGGTCGACAGGGAGGCCATAGAGGACGCCCAACGCCTCAGGGCGGAACAGAACCTATCGCTTTCGGAAGTGTTGTTGAAGAAAAAACTGGTGTCCGAGGCCCACCTGCTGAAAGTGTTTTCAGGTCTCTACAATATTCCCCTTGTTAAAAGCCTCCCCGCAGAAGGCCTCGATACGCAGTTTGCCAGAAAGATACCCATCCAGTTCCTGAAAAAATATGCCATGGTGCCCATTCGCTTCACAACGCCAGCCCCTGATTTTTTCAGCCTGATTCCCGGCAATGAGAACGGCGAGCGGATGGTTATTGCGATCCATGACCCCTCCGTGTTCCAGCCTGTTGACGATCTGGTAAAAATCCTGGAGATCGAGGATTTTGAACTGGTGCTGGCGTCCCGTGAGGCCATTTATTCCCTTATCAACCTGGCCTATGACAGCAGTCGGGATACCGCCCAGCAGCTCGTGGCCGACATGACGGAAAACGGCGGCGACATCATCAGCGAGATCGAAGAGACCGCGGACCTGCTCGACGATACCAGCGATGCGCCCATCATCAAACTGGTGAACCACGTCATATCTCAATCCGTCAAGCTGGGCGCCAGCGACATCCATATCGAACCCGAGCAATACAGCTTCAAGATTCGCTACCGCGTTGACGGCATCCTCTACGATATGCTCACACCGCCCAAATGGATGCAGGCGTCTTTGGTGTCACGGATAAAGGTCATGGCCAAAATGAATATCGCGGAAAAACGGCTCCCCCAGGATGGGCGGTTCGAGGTGAAGATCGGGGACCAGAGCATCGATATCCGGGTTTCCACCATACCGATTACCCACGGGGAACGGGTGGTGCTGCGCCTGCTGAACAAATCCGGCGCGCTGTTCCGGTTGCCCGAACTGGGCATGGTCCCGGAAAAGCTCGAGCTGATTGAATCGCTGATCAAGTCCTCCCACGGCATCATCCTGGTGACCGGGCCCACGGGCAGCGGCAAAACCACGACGCTGTATGCTATTCTGTCATCCATCAATTCCCCTGACATCAATATTATAACAATCGAAGACCCTGTTGAGTACCAGCTCAAAGGGGTCAACCAGATCCAGGTGAACCCGAAGATCAACCTGACCTTTGCAAGGGGCCTCCGGTCCATCGTCCGTCAGGACCCCGACGTGATTCTCATCGGCGAAATGCGCGACCTCGAGACGGCTGAAATCGGTGTTCAATCGGCATTGACCGGCCATCTCGTTTTTTCAACGCTTCACACCAACGACTCTTCGAGCGCCATTACACGGCTGGTCGACCTGGGGATCGAGCCGTTTCTGATCTCTTCATCGGTTCTGGCGGTGGTGGCCCAAAGGCTCGTCCGGGTGCTGTGCAACGAGTGCAAAGAGCCCTACATTCCGGAGCGGGAGTCCCTGGAACGCCTGGGTCTCGTTCCGGAGAACCTGGGAGATACCGTTTTTTATCGCGCCAGAAGCTGCGAAAAATGCTTTCAAAGCGGGTACCGGGGCAGGGTGGGGATATATGAAATCCTTGTGCTGAACGAAAAACTCCAGAACATGGTGCTGAAAACCTTCGATTCCCACCAGCTCAAACGGGAAGCTGTTGCATCCGGGATGACGACCCTTTACGAGGACGGTATCCGTAAAGTCCTTAAAGGGATCACGACCATCGAGGAAGTGCTCCGGGTGACGCAAACCTGAAAAGATGACGTTATGTCAATGGCATTTAACAGGACCATCCGGGGCTTCATACTGTGGTGCATCATTGCATGCATCTGCATTCCTTTTGCCGGCGCGCTGGCCGCCCAAGCGGCAGATGATGGGCCGGACGCGAGCCGAATGTTCCTGTTTGCGGATTACGCCCTTGAGCAGGGCGATTACGACACCGCAATCGCTGAATTCAAGCGTTTTATATATTTTTATCCCCTTGACGGCCGCGTGGCCGAAGCCACGTTCAAGACCGGCATGGCCTATTACAATAAAGAGCGTTACGGAATGGCCGGCCACTATTTTGACCGGGTCATCAGGGATCACGGCGACTCGGATCATGGCATTGATGCCGCGTTTATGGCGGCCCGAAGTGACGCCCGTTTAAATGACCACAACGCAGCACTGCACCGGTTGAGGGCCCTGGGCAACAGCGCGGTGTATGGTACGGATGTACGGGACAAGGCGATGTATCACATGGGGTGGGTGTACCTGGAAAGGCGCGACCATGCTGGAGCCGCCAGGGCATTTGATGCCGTCAGTGATGCCAACCGGCACCGTTACAGGATTGACCATCTCCTGCAACGGCTCGAAGACCTGAAAACCCTTCCCTCCAGAAGCCCCCTGGCTGCGGGGGTCTTTTCAATCATTCCAGGTGGCGGTTACCTGTATAACCGCCGGTACCAGGACGCATTTATCTCTCTTGTTTTTGTCGGCGCCGGGGCCGGCGCCGCCTATGACTGCTTTGACAATGATCTGAATGTGCTCGGTTCCATCGCGGCCATTACAGCCCTTGGGTTTTACAGCGGCAGCATCTATGGTTCCATCGGTGCCGCCCATAAACACAATGCCCGGGCATACGACGATTTTGTCTTTCGCCTCAAGCAGGAATTTCAAGGTCCCGGACCATCCCGCCTGTCGTTTTTCATTCAACCGCAAAAAGATGGCGCCACGCTGACGCTCAATTATTCATTCTGATGCTGCTATCGAACCGACGGGTTATCCGACCAGCATATTCATTTCAAAAATCGGCAGGATGATGGCAAGGACGATGAACCCGACGACCACCGCCATAAAGAGGATAATGAGGGGTTCAAGCAGTGCGGTCATTCCCGATACCGTTGATTCCACCTCATTTTCATAGATATCGGCAATTTTCCCCAGCATGGATTCCAACTCGCCGCTGTTTTCGCCCACCTGGATCATTTGAATCGAAATGTGCGGGAAAAGGCCGGATTCACCCAATGCCCTGGACAGGCTGCCCCCCTTTTCAACTGAAACCGCCGCAGAATCAACGGCATCGGCGATCAGGCGGTTTCCGACGATGTTTTTTACAATACCCAGGGCCGCCATCAGGGAGACGCCGTTTTCCAGCAAAGACCCCATGGTCCTGGCAAAACGGCCCACCGCCAGCTTCTGCTTCAGCGGCCCCACAACAGGGACCGACAGGATGAACCGGTCGTACATATAACTGCCGGTTTCCGTACGCACAAATTTTCGGACCCCGAAAACCAGTGCAACGATGGCGATTAAAATCGCCCACCAGTATGTTTTCAGGTATTCGCTGATCCCGATGAGAATAATGGTCGGAAGGGGGAGCACCTGTTCCATGTCATCGAACATGGCGGTAATGGTCGGCACGATATAGGTCAGAAGGAAAAACAGGATGGCCGTGCCAACGAAAAACATCAATATGGGATAGGCCATCGCGGACTTGATTTTATGGCTCAGGGCCTGCTGGCGTTCACTGATTTCGGCCAGCCGGTTCAAAACGATTTCCAGGGTCCCCGAAGACTCCCCGGATTTGACCATGTTCACATAAATATCGGAAAAAAGGTTCGGATACTGGGAAAGCGCACCGGCAAATGTACTGCCACCTTCGATTGAGTCCTTGATTTGTGAAAGAACCTGTTTTAAATGGCTGGAACGGGTCTGGGGGACAAGGGTCTGCAGGGCTGAAACAAGCGGAAAACCGGCGCCCAAAAGGGTTGCCAGCTGACGGGTGACCATTGCCATTTCAGCCGTGCCGACTTTGGACGACAAGGGGAAAACATTCAGCGCGAACCGGCCTTTTTTGGGTGAGGCATCATCGACTTCGCTGATGGACACCGGGTATATCCTGGCCGCCCGCAGCTTCTGGCGGACACTGGCGGCCGAATCCGCATCGATGATGTCGGTTACGGTTTTTCCCTTGACGTTAAAGGCCTTGTACTCGTATATGGGCATGATAAACTGACTTGATGATCAGGTATTGACGGTTTTTAAAAAATACATGTATATAATACCCGTCAGCATACCGAACACTACCGGTATAAGTCCACACAAAATTATCATTATTAACAATTTCGCCAATGAGGTTTTCCAATGCAAAAAGTCGCGTTTGTGGGGTACAGGGGAATGGTCGGGTCCGTACTGATGGAGCGCATGAGGGCTGAAAACGATTTCAAGGGGTTTGAACCTTTTTTCGCATCAACATCCCAGGCCGGGACAAAAGCCCCTGATATCGGCGGCGCCCCGGGCCAATCCCTGCCGCCCGTGGCAGATGCGCATGACTTTGATTTTCTCTCCGGCATGGACATCATTGTAACCTGCCAGGGAAGCGGCTACACCCAGAAAATGCACCCGGCGCTAAAAGCCTCCGGCTGGAACGGCTACTGGATCGATGCCGCCTCGGCATTGCGCATGAATGATGACAGTATCATCGTTTTGGACCCCGTTAACCGGCACGTGATCGACAAGGCAATCGATGCCGGGATAAAAAATTATATCGGCGGCAACTGCACGGTCAGCCTCATGCTCATGGCGATCGGAACGCTTTTCAAACAGGGGTATATCGAGTGGATGACGTCCATGACCTACCAGGCCGCATCCGGCGCCGGTGCCAAAAACATGCGGGAGCTCGTGGCCCAGATGAAGATGATCGGCGATCGTTCGGCCGGATTGCTTGCCGATCCGGGCGCCGCCATTCTCGAGTTGGACCGCCATGTACTGGCGACCATGACGTCCAGTGAGTTTGAGACAGAAAATTTCGGCGCCCCGTTGGCCGGAAACCTCCTGCCCTGGATCGATGCCGGCATGGCGGACGGGCGCACAAAAGAGGAATGGAAGGGCTTTGCGGAAACCAACAAAATCCTTGAAAACACGCCGCCAATACCCATAGACGGCATCTGCGTCCGGATCGGCGCCATGCGCTGCCACAGCCAGGCCATGACCATCAAGCTCACAAAAGACATTCCGGTCCAAGACATCTCAACCATGATAGCGGAATCGAACGAGTGGGTGCGGGTGGTCCCGAATGTCAGGGAAACGGTTGTCAGGGACCTCACGCCTGCGGCTGTAACGGGAAAACTGGAGATCCCCGTCGGCAGGATCCGAAAGCTCGGCATGGGCGGCCAGTACCTGGGCCTTTTTACAGTGGGCGACCAGCTGCTGTGGGGCGCGGCAGAACCGGTGCGACGGATGCTCAATATCCTGCTGGGAAGAGTGTAACCCAAAAAGCCGCATTTTTCCCGGGGGGGGTCAACCCAGAAAAGCCGTGGAGAACAATGCGAGATTGCCCAGCACGTGGATCGTCACCGGGACCGTGATGTTTTTTTCATACTCGTAGGCCACGGCAAAAACCAGGGCCCCGACGAGGTGGGTAACCGCAATCCCGCCGGTTGAATGCGCCATAATAAAAACCGCGCTGCTGCCCAGTATGGCCGCGGCAACACCGGCGCGGCGCAGAAAACCGTAGACAACCCCCCGGAAAAACAATTCCTCTGCGACCGGCCCGATGAATGCGGCGACAATAAAAAACATGACCAGCCGGCTTTTTTCAGCCGGGAGCCGGATGCCGATCATGTCAATGGGGTTGATGCCCGCCGCTGCCATGACGATACCTGCAACCGCAGCAGCACAACCAAATCCGGCGGACCAGAGCAGCCCCCGCCTGACGCCCCGTTTTATACCGGCCAATGACACCCCGGCAATGCCAGCCTGATTGCCGAACAGGAACATTAAACCCAAAAGGAAGGCCGCCTGCATCAGCCGGGTCAAGCCGGTGGCGCGGATCGCATCCCCGGCGAAAGCGCCACCGGCGAACAATTCCAGTGCAATGATTCCCCCGACAGCGATTACAAACGGCCCGGGTTCGTACCTGATGGTTTTTGCGTCCATCCCAACTGCCTCAATGCCCTGTAGGCATACCATTGAACATACCAGTGATCGCTTGCGGAAATACCCTGGATAATCTTTTCAGCGTCCCCCCGGCCGCCCACCCTGCCTATACTTGAATAGGCGCTGCAGACGACATTGGGGTGCGGGTCGGCAATCATTGGCCAAAGCAGGTCAGCCGCCCCAGGGCCACGGCCGTTGCCGAGCGCGGCAGCAAACCAGTATCGGATCGGAACGTGTTGGCTCTCAAGAATACGGCTGTCAATTTTAAACGCCAACGGGTCCAAAGACGATCGTGAGATGGCCATTAACGCGCGCCGCTGCAACTGCCGGTCGCCGGACAACAGGCCTGCCTGTATTTCATCCCGGGTCGTCATGGGCGCGTTTGCCCCCAGATACAGCGGAACGGCCGCTCCCAAGCCTATAAAAAGGCACACCAGGGTCGCCAGCCCATGGCGCAAAAATATCTGCGGGACCATAAACAGCAGCACGCAGATCAACCCGTGAAACAGAATAAACAGGGCGAGGGGAAAGGCGGCAAAGAGGCTGTAAAAAGTGATCAACCGGAAAAAATGCTGGTTGTCCGTCCGTTGGGAGAAATCCAGAAGTACACTGCGGGGCGCTTGAAAAAAATCGGAAACGTTCTTTTTGAGGATCCCTTTTCCGTTCAGTGAAAACGCCAGGCGGTCATTGTCCAATGTCACGTAAAGATCGCAAGGGCCGCTGCCGTGAACCGGGAGAAAATCATGGGCGGCCAATACCGTGTCAACCCGGACCTTGAGCGCTTCGTCGCGGATATCGTTCGTGCATGCGGGCACGATCAGTTTCTGGCCGGTTGTTTTGAACAGCTTTGCCGGGTACAGGGTGTACCGATAGTAAAAATCGTTGACGGCGGCGCCGACCCCGGTGGACAGGAGCAGGTTGTCGCGGATCTCGATAAATATATCCCTGTCAGCTTTCGGAAGCCATAACAGCGCGATCACTACAACGCAGGCGACCTGGAGAAACAGCACCAATCGGCCCTGCGGCCTGATTTCTGAAGGCATATGATAGACATGCGCAATAAAGACAAAGGGGGGAATGAGAAGCAGGGGAATCGTAGCGAGAAGGGAAAACCCACCGGCATTGACAGCGATCAGGGCTGCCAGCCAAAGGACAATCAATAAGAAGGCAAACTTCCGGCTGCCGTTGAAAACCCGGCTGTACAGCCATGCCCCTGCCATGGCGGCAATACACAGGCCCGCCCCGACGGTCAGCGTAAAAAAAAGCGCGCCATTAAATGCGGGCAGGAAGCGGGTCAGTTCGGCCATGACGATGGGGTTGGGCACGATCAGGTACCCGGCCGCGTCCATTGCCATGAGCTTTGCGTGCAGGGCCAGGTTGGACCGGTACACGAAAAAGAAGAATATCGCCTGGGACACCAGCAACCCGGCTGCCAGGACAGCCGCTGGAAATATTATGCGCTTCATTTCAAGGCCGCATCAACTGGAAAGCAGCGTCAATGGCCAAAAGGTAGCCATGGCTCCCGAAGCCGCATATCTGGCCTGAAACCACGTCTGCGATCATGGAATTGCGGCGGAATGGCTCCCTTTTGTAAATATTGGACAGGTGCACCTCGATGATGGGGATGTCAAGGAGCAGCAGGGCGTCCCGGATGGCAAGGGAGGTGTGGGTGTATGCGGCCGCATTGATGATCAGGCCTTCATACTGTTCAATGGCTGATTGTATCCTGTCCACGATATGGCCTTCGCAGTTGGACTGAAAAAAATCAAGCGTAACGCCCAGAGCCATCCCCTTGTCTGCCATCTGCCGGTTGATATCGTCCATGGTTTCCGTGCCGTAATGGCGCGGTTCACGCTTTCCGAGCATATTCAGGTTGGGCCCGTGTATGACCAGAATTTTCATGTTTTCCCCTTGATCGTGGGTGATGAAATCGTCGGTTGGCTATGCAGCCTCCAGGCGCATGGCCGCTCGCAGGGCTTCAATGGTCGCCTTGTAGTCGCTGCTGCCGAAAATGGCTGATCCGGCCACGAACGAATCCGTGCCGGCCGCGGATATGTCACCAATGGTTGACGCGTTGACGCCGCCGTCCACCTGGATGATGGTGGAAAGGCCCTTTTTGTCGATCATTTGCCTCAACTGCCGGATGCGGTCAAGGCTGTTGAAAATGAAAGACTGGCCGCCGAACCCCGGGTTGACGCTCATGATGAGAACAAAATCAAGGGCGTCAAGGACCCATTCCAGGGCTTCCACAGGGGTTGCGGGGTTCAGGGCAACGCCTGGTTTCGCGCCGGTGTCGCGGATCAGGGCAATGGTCCGGTTCAGGTGGGTGCACGCCTCTGCATGAACGGATATGTAGTCTGCACCGGCCTCGGCAAAATCAGGAATATAGCGGTCGGGCTGCTCGATCATCAGGTGCACGTCCAGGGGAAGGTCCGTCACCCGGTTTGCCGCTTCCGTGATCATGGGGCCGATGGTGATATTGGGTACAAAATGACCATCCATGACGTCAATGTGGATCCAGTCTGCACCGGCTTTTTCCACTGCGCGGATTTCATCACCCAGCCGGCTGAAGTCAGCTGACAGAATCGATGGGGCGATAATTTTCATTTAAAGGGTCCTTTTCGTCAAGCGGTTCAATAAACCTTGGATACCACCAGTTCGTCATTAAGATAAAGAAACAGCGCCGCCTGGGTGTGGGCGGGGACAAACGCCCAGATTTCCTTGCCAGGCGGCATGAGGCTGTCATGAAGCGTTACGTTCATTCCATAAATGGACAGTTCCAGCCGGATATGCTGCTTCAGGTAGCCATGGGGCAGCCGGTACCTGAAAAGCCTCCCGGCATGGGCCGTGCCCATTGCTTCATCTTTTGCCCTGCGATTGACAAGCAGCCGGATCTTCTGGTTTTCCTCCACATAATGCCCGGCTTTGGGGGTCTGCCCGATAACGGCGTATTCCGGTCTTGTTTTATCATATACCGTTGTGACGCCGTCAAGCATTAGTTTGTATTCATCCATGACCAGCATGGCTTCATCCAGCAAGCGCCCTTCCAGGTCCGGCATTGAATAGGACGCCAGCCGCGGTCCCCTGCTGACGAGCAGATCAATGCTGTCAGACCGCCTGGCGGTTCTGCCAGGGCGGGGAAACTGGGCGATCACGGCGCCCCGGGAGGCCGTGTCCGAAAAAACGGCGGCATTGTTTCCGGCTTCAAGGCCGTTTTGCTCAAGCACGATCAGCGCCTGGGGCAAATTATAGCCCCGGAGGTCCGGAACGGTAACTGTAAGGGTCCCCCTGGATATCACCAGGGAAACATCCCTGCCTTTTTTGATGGTGCGGCCGGGCTCAGGCGATTGTTGAATCACGTGGTTTCTGGGTATGGCATCGTCATAGGCGAACCCGCTGACCCGCGTGTTCAGGCCAAGGCCGCCCAACAACTGGAGAACGAACACCGCGTCCTTGCCGCTGAGTTCCGGCACGATCACCGACTCTTCGCCCTTGATGAAAAAAGACAGGGTGAAAAAGGCGCTCAGGCCGGCAACTGTTGAAAACAGCACAAGAACAATCAGGAATTTTATTGCCTGGCGCAGCATACCGGTTACGTATTCTTTTTAAAAGCGGCGATGAAAAAACCGTCCGTACGGTGGATATGGGGAAGAATCCTTACCCCTTCGCAGGCGCCTTCCGGTTTGTCCGAAAACAAATCAACAATCCAGGGTAACCCCAGGCGCGCATATCCGGGTTGCGTTCTCAGGAACCCGGCCACCACATCATCGGTTTCTTCAGGTTCAATGGAGCAGACCGCATAAACAAGGGTGCCCCCGGGGCGAACAGCAGCGGAAACGTTTTCCAGGTATCGAAGCTGTTTTTCCCTGTACCGGTCCAGATCTCCCGGGGCCAGCAGCCACCGGGTGTCCGGGTTTCTTCGGATCACCCCCATGCCGGAACATGGCGCATCGATCAACACCCGATCATACAAAGCGCGGTGCTTCTGGTCAAGAGCCTGATTTAAATCATGATTGAAAACATTGACATTGGCAATGCCAAGGCGTGTCATCTGCTGCACGAGCTTCTCCAAACGCCCCGGATGGTTGTCCATGGCGATGATGACGCCCCTGTTGTCCATTAATTGCGCAAGGTGACCGGTTTTGCCGCCAAGACCGGCGCAAGCGTCCAGAATGGTCTCCCCGGGCCGGGGGGCAACCGCGTGGGCAACAACCTGGGCGGCCTCATCCTGGACCTGGAACCAGCCGTCCTGAAATGCAGCCATCTCCTGGATGCTCCCTTCGAGCCCGCTCACCACAACGCCTTCCGGAGTCAGCGCAGAGGGCGCAGCGTGGGCCGACACATCGCGCAACGCGTCGATCAACTGCTCCCTTGACGCCTTGAGGGTATTGGTGCGCAGGCACAGGGTCGGGATCTCGTTGAAAAAGCGGCAAAGGCGCTCGGTCTGTTCAAACCCGAACCGGTCCGTCCAGCGCGTGAGAATCCACTCGGGAAAAGACGCGTCAACGGACAGCCAGGCCACGGGGTCGGAATCTTTCTGGGGCCACCTTAAATTGTCCAGGTTTCGGACGGCGCCCCGCAAAAGGCCGTTGACAAATCCCACCACCCACGGCGGGGATGATGCTTTTGCGAGCGCCACCGCCGTGTTGACCGCGGCTGAAGCCGGCACCCGGGACATGTTCATCACCTGGAAAAGTGCCATTCGGAGGATGTTTTGCACATACGGGTCAATTTTTTTGAGCCCGCTTTTTGATGATTGGCCGATGACCCAATCCAGCTTCCCGCGTGTGCGCAAAACACCGTAGACGATGGCGTATGTGAAATTGCGGTCGCGCTGGTTCATCAATTGGAATGAGGGGTCGAACCGGTTTTCGATAAGGTTGTCGAGGGTCTGCTTCCTTCCTTCCCTGATGCCGGCGTCAAGGGCGGTGAGGATGTCGCATGCGGTCCTGCGGGGGTCTGATCCGGTCATTTAAAAAAGGTTCCCGGTGCAATGGGCTGTCCTTTGAGAAAGGCTTCGATGTTCATCCGCCGGCCGGAATCCGCCTGGATTTCAGTGATGCACAGCGCCTCCCGGCCGCAGGCGACGCGCAGCTCGTCATCAAAGCAGCGAACGACCGTGCCGGGGGGACGGTTTTCGGTCGCGGGGCATACGGCCCCGCGAAATATTTTGAACCGTTTTTCGCCCATGAAGGTAAAAGCACCCGGCCAAGGCGTCATGCCCCGGATAAACCGTTCAATGTCTTCAGCAGGCCTAGTCCAGTCGATGCGCCCGTCTTTTTTGGTGAGCATGGGCGCGTACGTGGCCAGGGCGTGGTTTTGGGGCATCGGCCGGACCGTGCCGGACTTAATGGCCTCAATGGTATTGACCAGAACACGTGCACCCACCTCGGAGAGCCTGTCATGGAGGGT
>SKZX01000143.1 GCA_007127175.1 Desulfobacterales bacterium | reverse complement strand
GGAACTGGCGGTCGGCCTGGAACGGCTGTCCCCGCTGGCCGTGGTCGCCATTTCCGGCCTGGTCGTTTCCACCTTCCTGACCCTGGCCTACGTGCCGGCCATGTATGTCTGGCTCGACCGGCTCAGGGGACGATTCCTTTCCGCGGCCTGAGAAGACGGCGCAGGGATGCGGTTGTAGAGGTAAAAACGGTCGGTTCAGCGCAGCATGCCGACAAAGCAGGTGCTGCTGTCGCTGCTGCCGCCGCTCCCGCCCCCGGACCCGTCATCGTCCACGGTTGTTCTTGTAACGCTGCGGATGACCACCGACTTGGCCGGCACATCGGGATAGCCGGCAATAACCGTCGTATTGACCCTGCCGATGGCGTCCACAACGTCTTTCCCGTGGACAACCTTTCCGAACACCGCGTATCCGGGGCTTGCGGGGCTTTTGTTCAGATTTGGATTGTCTTGCAGGTTGATGTAAAACTGGGACGTGGCTGAATTCGGATCCATTGTGCGGGCCATGGCAATGGTGTAGGCTGCGTTGGAAAGCCCGTTGCCGGCTTCGTTCTGGATGGGGGCCCGGGTCTGTTTCTGCTGCATGTTTTTGTCGAACCCGCCGCCCTGGATGACAAAATCCTTAACAACCCGGTGAAAAATCAAGCCGTCATAGAATCCGTCGTCCACATACTGCAAAAAATTGGCAACGGTAATGGGGGCTTTTTCCTGGTTCAATTCCAGTATGATAACCCCTCTGTTCGTTTCCATCCTTACCCGAATCACGTTTTCTTCGGCACGGCACTCAGGCGGGGAAAAAAGCCCCGCGAAAAAAGATGACGCAAGAACAGTTATCATAGCAGCGACCAACAACCGTTTCAGCATAAGGAACACCCTCCCGTATTAAAAATGTTCTTATTTTTTTTGGTTTCCTGAACATAGCTTTTCCCACCGGATCAACCTTTGCTGGTTGATGCAGAGTGTGCTATATTTTTTGTCGGTTATAGTATATTATTTTTAGGTTGTCAGGTTTTTTTAAAATCATACTGGCTTTCCCCGAAAATTAATTCAGCCTGTTTTTGCCATTGAGAGATCCGGATCTCCCAACGTGTTCAGGGATGAATCATGAAGGCTTGTGGCAATTAACCGGTCATCCCCGGAAAGAAAGGGCAGCGCATCATGAGCAGGATTGTGAACGAACCCAGGATCAAAAACCGTTTGATCGTGGCCATCCGGGAGTTGCTGGAGCACCGGGCGCTTTGGCTGTATCTGCTGTGCGATGAAGCCGCAAAAAAAGGCCTGGCCTGGGAGGACTTTGCCCCGGACGCCATTCGCCGGTGCGGGTTGTATCAGGGTGGAGGACTTGTGGACAAAGGCGGCACACAAAGCTTGAAGGGGCTGAAGAAAACCCTGTTCACCAAGCCGGCCCAGTGGGTATTTGAAATGAAGATACGGGAATGCACCGACGACCGGCTCTACATTGATTTTCACTACTGCCCCCTGGTCAAGGCATGGCAGAAGCAGGGGTGCTCTGATGATGACATTGCCAGGCTATGTGACATCGCCATGTGCGGCGACCGTGGCATTGCCGAAAGCTATGACTGCGTGATGGACCTGCCCCAGGCCATCGCACGGGGGGACGATGTCTGCCAGGTTTGTTTCCGCCGTTCTGCGGGGGATTAAACCCGACGCCTGTTAACCTTGAGATGGAGCGTACCTGATGATGCTGCCCATAGAAGACGCGCGCAAACTGGTCGAAACAACCGTTGAATTTGTCCGGCGCGCGGGCCTTAAAGCCCCGGTCCTGGAGCGGGGCCGGGTTGTGACAACCATGCCCATAGAAGGGAATACTAACCATATCGGGATTATGTATGCAGGGGCCCTTTTTTCAGTGGGGGAGGTCACCGGCGGGGCCATGTTTCTCACTTCCTTTGACATGACCCGGTACTACCCGATCGTCAAGGACGTCTATATCCGCTTTCGCCGGCCTGCCACCACGGATGTGCGCATAGAGGTCTTTCTGGCTGAATCCGATATCGCCCGCATCGAGGATGAGGCCGCGGAAAAGGGCAAGGCCGACTATATATTAGAAGGGGACATCATGGATGCCAATGGCGAGGTGGTGGCCGTGATGAAAGGCACCTACCAGTTGCGTGCCATGGAAGCCTGAATGCCGCCCAAACAATTCCTGACGACTTCGTAAAAGCCCGATATCTGCGTTGCGAGCAATCTCTGAAGAATCTCATGTACGCATAAGTACTATCAATTCTTTAAAAATTGCGCGCGCCTGGATCTTGAACGTTTTACAAAGCCGTCTGAAAACGACTTTTTACAAGTCCATCAATTCCTGAACCGAACATCTTATGCCTGAGAGACAAAAAAATCAGGTTTCGCCGCCCCCGTTTTACCGGTTCGATCCCCTTGTGCCGATCCTGTTCGTCACACTTATTTTTTTTCTTACCTTTCTCGCCCGGGTGCTGCCTGCACCGCTCATGCCGGGCATTGTTTCGGAAATGGCCCTTTCCCCGTCACGGGCCGGTGCACTTTTCCTGATCATGTCTTTGGGGTATTTTGCGGCCCTGATCGGTTCGGGATACATATCCGCAGTGATTTTTCATCGCCGGACCATTGCGCTGTCCGCTTGGGGGGTCGGGGCGGCGCTGCTGCTCATGGCTTTTTCAAGCCGCCCCTGGCATCTGGAGGTGTCAATGTTTTTTCTGGGGGCCGCCGCCGGGCTCTACCTGCCCTCGGGCATTACCGCCCTGACGGGAATGGTGGACCCCCGGCACTGGGGCAAGGCCGTGTCCATCCATGAACTGGCGCCCAACCTGGCATTTGTATCGGCGCCCCTTCTTGCCGAGTTCTTTTTGAGAGCCTTTACCTGGCGTGCCATGCCGGGTGCAGTGGGGGTTTTTGCCCTGTTCATCGGCTTGTGGTTTGCCGTTTCCGGCAGGGGCGGGGATTTCCCGGGCACCCGTCCGGATATGACGGCTTTTCGGGCCCTTGCAGGCAGCCGGGGTTTCTGGGTCATGGTGATCCTCTTCGGGTTGGCCATCAGCAGCACAATGGGGATATACACCATGCTCCCCCTGTACCTGATCGATGAAGCAGGTTTAGAGCGGGGGTTTGCAAACAAGCTGCTGGCGTATTCGCGCCTGCCCGGGTTGGCCATGGCCCTTGCGGCCGGGTGGGCCTCGGATTATTTCGGGCCGAAGCGGACCATCATTGCCGTGCTGGGCGCCACGGGCGCCGCAACGATCATGGTCGGCCTGTCCCACAACCCGAGCCTGCTGTCATTCGCGGTGGTCGTCCAGGCGACCATTGCAACGGGCTTTTTCCCCGCGGGGTTTTCCCTCCTGTCAGCCAGCACGCCAGAAGCGTACCGGAGTGTTGCCGTATCCATGACCATTCCCATTGCGTTTGTCTTCGGCGGGGGCATTACACCAGCCGTAATCGGGGTCACAGGGGATGCAGGGTCCTTTGCAGCGGGGATCATGCTCATGGGCGGTCTGATCTGCATCGGGGCCTTCCTGCCATTGTTTGTCAAGTCATAGTTGGGTCGCCCGCCTACCGCCTGCGCCGTAAAAGGCTTCCAGGCAATCAGGGATTTTCCGGATAATGTCAAACACCTGGGTTCCGGGGTTTGGGTTTGCCATCCGGCCGGCCATCCGGCTGACATGGATAGCGCCCAGGCAGGCGGCGGAAACGCGGTGTCCGTTGCCGGTCAGGCCGGCAACCAGTCCGGTGATGATATCCCCGGTGCCGCCGATGGCTTCCAGGGCTTCAATGCAGGGCTCCGAAACTGACTCCAGGATGCCGCTCTTGTCCGCCACCAGGTCTTCTGCCCCTTTTACAAGGAGGTACCGGGCGGCGTTCTGATGGGCGTAAGCCCGTTCAATCAGCTGCGGCGCACGGTTGTTCTCATGGAATATGAAGCCGCGGGTATAAAAAGGGTGGGGGGCGGCCTCGTCCGCCAGGAATGCCAATTCGCCGATGTCCGGGGTGAAAACATCGTATGCCCCGGCCTGACCGCTCATTTTGGCCGCGTACATGAAGCCCGCGTCCGCGATGAGGACGGGGCGCTTCGCCATCTCATCAACTGAAAACAGGACCCGGTTGTGCCAGTCCACGTCGGGCTGAATATAGTGAAACGTGAGGCTGGTATAGGACCGTTTAGGTAAGGTTTCTTCGAGATGCGCATACAGCTTTCGGCTGCCCTTGCCGCGTCCCGTGTCCCCCACGAGGAAGGCCTCCGGCCCGTCTTTGCCCATATATCGGGACACCATGGCTGCAGCCGCCAGAAGTGCGGCCGTACCCCGGTTGATGTCGATTTCATGGCCGTTGAGGACGATCCGGCCGCCCGCCACCGAAACAGGGCCCGCGACAATGGGAAAGTGGTCGTCCGGCACGGTGCCGACTACTGCAAACATAGGCTTTGTCTTTTGATTTCCTCGTATGCCAAATCCAATGCATACCCGCAGAGGGTATGCCCGATGCTGCAGGGGCGGGGCGCCCCGTCCAGCGTTTTTCCGACCATTTCCCTGGCCAGAAAGGGCACATCCGGGCATCCGCCCCCGGATATGTTTACAACGACAAGGGAGGTTTTATCAATGGTGATTTTCATGTTTGCGGCCCGTACCATCAGAAATTTCCCGAAGTCCCGGGTAAAAAAGATGTCCACCGGCTCAAGGAGCGGGCCTGAAACCGGAACGGTTTTGATCGGGGCCAGGCCCGCCTCCCCGAGCATCCGGATGATGTTGAGATGCTCGATAAGCGGGTATTCGATGACCAGGTCGCACCCGGTGCGGATTTCGGGTGGCGGGCCCATGACGCGGACGCGCCACCCGTTTCCCTTGATGATGTTTTCCGCGCGGATGACCTCGCTGGTGTTGTCAAACACCATGAAGCCGCGATCCGTTGCCCCGAAAGGGTCTTTGGGCGCGGTGCGCTTTTTGAAAAAATCCAGAAGTCCCAAGGCGTAAGCCGTCCTTTCTTTATCCTTTTTGAGCCCTTATCCTGAATTCGCCGCCGTCTTCATCGATGTCGGCGACTTTCCACCCCTGGTTGGCCACAGCCCGGCTCACGTTTTCCTTTGAGGCCTCGTTGTCCACCAGGATCAGGAGTTCAGCGGCCTGTGCGGACCTGATTTCATCCAGCGTCATCAGCACCGGCTGCGGGCATGATAATCCCCTTGCGTCCACTGTTTTGCTCATGTCTTGTTTTCCTGTCGTTATGATCGTTTTTCTTTCATGGTGAAACCGATTGCCGCGCACACCGCAAGCCCGACAACGACCGCTGCAATGCCGTGAGGCCCCACGCCTGCAGGCGAACTGGCCAGGCCGAAGTTATGCGAAAACGCCGCGCCCGCAATCATGCCGATGACAAAGATGGCGGCATCGCCGTCCCCTTCCCCGGACAGGAACAACTGGCGCCCCGGGCATCCCCCCGCAAGGGCGAACGCCAGGCCGGCCAGCACCATTCCCAGTGCGTTCCAGGCGTGGCTGGTATGGGCTACCGGCTGGTTTTCAAAACCGGGGTTGAACTGACCCAGGGCCAGGTTGGCGATAAAGGCAAAGACAAGCAGTGCCAGGGCTCCTGAAAGCAGATGCACCTGACGGAAAAGCAGCAGGTCCCGGATGGCCCCCATGGTGCAGAACCGGCTGCGCTGGGCCAGGATGCCGATAAACAGGCCGATTCCAAGGGAAACCGCAAAGGGGGCATACATCGATCCAGGCCCGCTCACGGAATAGAACAAAACGCCGCTTTTGCCCTCACCCGCGATAGGCGGGTTGAGCAGCATCAGCACCAGGAAACCGGCGGCAATGGCGGGCATGATCCATCCGGCAGCCCAGGGAAACACCTTTGCACGACCCAATGAGTAGCCGTTTTTGAGAAAAAGGGTGCCGATCCAAATGCCGCCTGCAAGCCCTGCCAGGCCCAGGACGGCGTTCAGGTCCCCGCCGGCCAGCCGGAGCATGGCCCGCCAGGGGCATCCAAGAAACACCAGGGCGCCGATCATGGCAAACGCGCCCAGCACGAAGCGGGCAATGGGGGCTGATCCGCCGCGGGGCTTGAATTCCCTGAAAACCAGTGCCGCGCCCAGGGCCCCTATGATGAAACCGATGATTTCCGGACGCATGTATTGGACCACCGCGGCCCGGTGCAGGCCCGTGGCACCGGTGATGTCCCTCACAAAACACGCCACGCAAACCCCCATGTTGGCAGGGTTGCCGAAATACTGGAGCAGAGCGGCCAGTACGCCGATAATGGCGCCGACCCCGATAATGCCCCACCTGGTTGCAAAGATGTTTTTCACCCGTCCGTCCTTTCATTTCCGCATGGTTGATGTTTGCCGAAAGCCGCCTTACCGGCAGCCCGCCAATCATTTCTTTAGATGATTATAGATACCGTCTATATACAGATATTCAATATGTCAAATTGATATTTTCTATTGAATCAAGCCCAAATCATAGAAAACGACAATAGTGGCCCGGTTTCCCAGAAAACGGCATCCTGCATAAATACCTGTAAACAGTATCGCTTCTGCTTGTTTTGGTTGACAAGAATGATCGATTTGGGCATATTTTGTTTTAGATCCTTTTGCTTCTTGCGTCATTTGTTCTACCTGAAATGCTTTTCTTTTACCCGGCCCTGTCAAACACTTGAAAATTTAAGGGCTGAGTACATAAGACGGGGCACCCGATGTTCTTTTGATATTTTCACTGCCGGTCGGGATCATGCATTGATCTTGAACTTTTTACGGTGCCATCAACTTTGCGCTATAAAAATTGACCAAATTCGTGGGGTGGTGGGTCGGTGCTGCCCACGGCAACAATTGCAGGGGGTTGCTGATAGCTCTTGGCGAAGTGGTCGCCAGCGCCCTGTGGCTTTTGAGGGAAAAAATATCAAGGGCCGACCCCGACCCCAAAAAAAAAAAACGAAATCGGATACGCAGATGGCTATAAAAATGACCAGTTCCGTGGGGTGGGGGGGGTGCGGTGCTGCCCACGGCAACAATTGCAGGGGGTTGC
>SKZX01000339.1 GCA_007127175.1 Desulfobacterales bacterium | reverse complement strand
TGTCCAGGGCAGCCCTTAGCTTTTCCCCGAGAGCGCCCATTCCACCGCTCGCTTTCTGCTGCTCACCCCGGCCTTCATTATAGCTTTTCCAGTCGTTGGCGTCCGGAGCGTCACCAAGGCCAAGTGATATCTTCCGTTGATGGGTGTCGATGGTTTCAATGACGACGGTAATGCTGTTGTCGGTTCTCAGTTTTTCGACTTCCTGTGCTACCGGTGAACCCTTGATTTTTGATATGGGCAGGAGTCCGACGATGCCGGGTTCAAGTTCGATAAAATAACCGAATTTTTCCTTTTTTTCGATGCGCCCCTTAATGGACTGCCCTTCTTTGTATTGCGCCAGGATATCCACCCATGGGTCGCCTTCGGCATCTTTCATGCTGAGCGATATGCGGTGGGCCGGAATGTCGATGCCCTTGATCTTGACGGCAACGCTTTCCCCGGGGGTGACAACGTCTTCAGCCCTGATCACGCGCTTGTAACTCAACTCGCTGATGTGAACAAGGCCTTCGATGCCGTCTTCAATCTCCACAAAAGCGCCGAAATCTGCACATCGTGTAACGGTCCCCCGGATTTTGTCGCCTTCCCGGTAACGCTCGGATATCGTCTCCCAGGGGTCTCCCATGGCGGATTTCATCGACAGGGAAATCTTGACGGGCCTCGCTTTGTCGCCGGTTTCCTCGATGCCAAGCACGACAACCTTGACCATATCGCCCACGGAAACCGCATCTTCAGGCTTTTCTACCCGTTTCCAGCCCAGCTCGGAAATGTGGATCATTCCTTCAACGCCTGGGACCACCTCGGCAAATGCACCAAAAGGCATGATCCGCATTATCTTTGCATCAAGTACATCCCCGGGTTTGACGGACTGGATGAATTTTTCACGGGCTTCGGCAATATGCCGGTTCAACAGGTCCCGGCGGGATACCACGATGTTTTTACCCCTGGATTCGATGCGGGTGATGAGAAATTCATAGGTGTTGCCGACATATTCTTCCGGCTGCTCCACATAGGTGACATCAATCTGGCTGACCGGGCAAAAGGCCGTTTTCCCCATGACGCCGACCTTGAATCCGCCCTTGCAGGTTTCAGTGACGCGCCCTTCAACAGGAATGCCGTGCTTTTTGGCGTCATAGAGCCGGTTTTCCCCCCCGGCACCCGAAATCGCCCTTGATAGGCGGATTTCCCCGTCTTCAATGGAGACCACATACAGTTTGAGAATGTCGCCCACATTGTAAGAAAATTCGCCGTTTTCATCCGTGAGTTCCAACTTGTCGATGACCCCGTCGACTTTGGTACCGGTATTGACAAAGACGCTTTCAGCGCCAATGGAGATGATGTCGCCTTTAATTTGCTCCCCCACACGCAGGTCATCTTTCACATCACTCATGTAGTTTTCAAAGAGTGTTGCAAAGTCTTCTTCCTGGTCGTTTTCGTTGTCCTGGGAGGGATTTTCAGGGTTGTCGGTCATTTGATGCTCCTGGTTGATTGTCTTATGGGTGCCTTGTTGCCGCCTGCCAGATTGATTGATGATCATTTCTTACCATATCGAAGGATGCCGATAAAGAGATTATCAACAATTATTTGCCGCCTGCCGAACCCCCCGATGGCGCCAACGGGCCTGCGATTGAAAAATGTCCAATTAAGATTATTTTTAGGGGTATGATTACACGGTTTCTACCCTGGAAATTTCTGATAAAAAGCGCAGCCCGTCGATTCGGGATTGTTGACCCGCTGAATATCATTGCCCGTGTTCGACGGTTTGCCCAGCCGTCCGAAGTACAGGAGCCCATCGAGCTGCTCAGGGCGGGTATTGTATTCCATGCACGGGGATTGATCAATTCCCATGCGATCCAGTACAACCTGGACTGGGTGTGGCCGTTCTGGGTGGAAAAGCAGTTCAATCCCAAAGACCCCTCCTTTATACCCAGGGGGTTTTCCTTTTCCCATGTCAACATGACCCACCGCAACTGGACAGCGGTAGGCTCCCCGGATGTGCCGGCCTATCCAATTGTAGACCCCCGTGGCCTTTTGACGCCATTGTATGACGGGTGGTCCATCGACTGCTGGATTATCACCCACGATGGATCGCAGCTCATTCCTTCCCGCATGGGACACGCGTGCCAGTCCATAGGGCTCGATCCAACACTGTCAGTGGATACACACCTGGAAAAAGAAGGTATGATGCTCGGCTCCCGAATCAGCGCAGACCGATTGAACGGCCGTTATTATGCGTTTATGGAAGTTGAGGCATCCTCTGAAAAAAACGGTTGGCTCGTCGTTGCCCTGAGGCCATACAACCCGGAGGGCATTCAGTTTATAGAAAACATCCGGTTTCATAAACAACCCGAAAAAGGCCAGGACTGTCATTGGCTGGTTAACCGCCAAACCAGGGTATGCCTTGACCGGATGCCAGAAAAGGTTCTGTTTTCCAGCTACCATGACGGAGACGTACGCCACCGGTGGCAACAGCCCGAAACGCTCATGAAAATCCACTGCGGCGTCGGGCTGGCCACCTCGGCCGCTTTTTTCCCAATATCCCCGCAACCCCGGAAAATTACTATATCAACAGACTTGTCCCGGGACCTTTCCCGCGAAGCGCCTGTACAGATTTCTTCTGCCTCAAGCTGGAAATCGCATCGTCACAGCGCCGCTCGACTGAGCGTACCGGACAGACGGGTCAATCACCTCTTTGATACCGCCCTGTCGACCCTGCTGCTCCTCTCCGCCGGCGATGCGGTCCCCGGGCCCTATACCTATTTTCGATTCTGGTTCAGGGATGCCTGCCTGATGATCCATGCCATGCTGGGGGTCAATCTTCTTGAGCGGTCCTTCCGGTTGCTGGATACCTTTCCCGGCAGGAGAAAGATGAGCGGATATTTTCAGAGCCAGCAGGGAGAGTGGGATTCCAACGGGCAGGTGCTCTGGACAATGTCGCGATATCTCGATGTCAGCGGTGCGCGGCCTTCATCCCGGTGGCTGGATGCTATCGTCAAGGGGGGTACGTGGATCGAGAGGAAACGGGTTCCGGAAAAGAAAGGGCTCCCCCACGAAGGGATGCTTCCCGCGGGGTTTTCGGCCGAACATTTAGGCCCCAATGATTATTATTTCTGGGATGACTTCTGGGGATTGGCCGGGCTGAAGGCGGCCGCCGGCATCCTCAGGCGCCACCATTCATCCAAACAGGCCGATGCATTTGTACAATACGCCGCAAATTTTGAAAAATCGATATTTAGAACAATTGAGAACATTCCCTATGAAAAAAGCCGTGGGTGCATCCCGGCATCCCCCTATCGCCGAATGGATGCCGGGGCCATCGGGTCGCTCGTTGCCGACTACCCGCTCCAGCTTTTTCCAGCAGGGGATGCGCGGATCATGAAAACCGTCGACTTTCTCATGGCCAACTGCTTTCACAAAGGCGCATTTTTTCAGGATATGATTCATTCCGGCATCAATGCCTACCTGACCCTTGACATTGCCCAGACCCTGCTGCGAAGCGGCGATGCACGGTATCGCGGCCTGTTTGAAACGGTCATTGACCTGGCATCCCCTACCGGCCAGTGGCCGGAGGCGATTCACCCCTTAAGCGGCGGCGGGTGCATGGGTGACGGCCAGCATGCCTGGGCCGCAGCCGAGTTTTTGATGATGGTCCGTAACATGTTTGTGCGTGAAGAACCGGACAGACTCGTTATCGGTTCAGGTATATTTCCGGAATGGATCGATCAGGCGGGGAAGGGGGAGCCGGTTTCCTTCGGCCCGACCGCGACCCCTTTCGGGCCCGTATCCGTGTCCGTTTTCAAAACCGACCGTGGTGCAGGGGTCAAGATCGATCACCAATGGCGGTCAAGTCCCCCGGGTATAGAAATCCGGGTTCCCGGTTTTGGCGGTCAAACATTTACGGGTAAAAAGGAAGGCCGGTTCGAGACGGAGGTCGAAAAAATATGAACATCTGCATGTTCACCAATACATACCTGCCGCACGTGGGGGGTGTGGCCAAATCTGTTGCCTGTTTTGAACAAGACCTGCGAAACCTTGGGCATGCGGTTCTGGTTGTGGCGCCCACGTTTCCCGGTATGCCGGAGAACGAAGACCAAGCCCGTGTCCTCAGGGTGCCCGCCATCCAGAATTTTAACGGGAGTGACTTTTCGGCCGGAATTCCGACCCCGTTTTTGATTGCCCAGAAAATGGACGACTTCACCCCGGATATCATCCACAGTCATCACCCCTATCTGCTTGGCGATGCCGCCATGCGGGTTGCCGGCCGAAGGTCACTGCCCATCGTTTTTACCCATCACACCCTGTACGAGGAATACACCCATTATGTTTTGTCCTCAAAAACAATGAAGAATTTTGTAACCCGGCTATCCACGGCCTATGCCAATTGCTGTACCGGCGTAATTGCACCAAGCAGGAGCATCGCAGACCTGATTAGAAGCCGGGGTGTTACCGTACCGGTTTATGTAATACCAACCGGCATCGATTGCGACGCGTTTCAAAAAGGGGATGGCAGACGCTTCAGAAAAGCCATGGGTATTCCGGAAAACATCGATTTGATCGGCCATGTCGGGCGGCTTGCCCCGGAAAAAAACCTTGGTTTTTTGTGCGAAGCCGTTAAAATGTACCTTGGACAAAACAAGAAGGCGCATTTTCTGGTTGTCGGCGACGGCCCCGATCTTAAACGGATCAAAAAATCCTTTGATGATGATCATCTCGGCAAACGCCTCATCGCGGCCGGAAAGAAAACCGGTAACGAGTTGATCGATGCCTACTGCGCCATGGACCTGTTTGTGTTCTCTTCCCTTTCGGAAACCCAGGGGCTTGTTGTGGCCGAGGCCATGGCTGCGGGTAAGCCGGTTATCGCGCTGGACGCACCGGGTGTTCGGGAAGTCGTTTCGGACAATGAAAACGGCCGGCTACTGCCCGCCGATGCTTCTGCAGGGGATTTTAGCGATGCAATGGCCGGTTTCTTCATGAAGCCGGATGTAAAGCCTATATGGGCTCAAAATGCACTATCCATGGCCCACCGGTTCGATCGGGTGAAGATGACCGGGAAGCTTTCAGCGCTGTACGAGCAGATGACCACCTGCGAGCTGAAGCCGTCCGGCGATCAGCCTGGCTTGGTCGGTGCCTGGGAAGTCCTGGTTCACGGGTTGAAAACCGAATGGGAGCTGTTGTCCAGCAAGATTGAAGCCATTGCTGAGTCCATTTCGGGCCAGGATAAGCATTAATGCGGTTTTAATGCGTTTGTAGGTTTTTTTCAATGGCCGGTGGAAAAAGAAGATGAAAAACGAAAAGTCGCTCATATACGGGCCTGTGGCATCACGGCGGTTGGGAATGTCTTTGGGCATAGACGTGGTGCCCTACAAGATCTGCAGCTTTGACTGCATTTACTGCCAGATCGGCCGAACCCGTGAAACAACTGTGAAGAGAAGTCCTTTCGGCCTGTCTGATGCAATTTTCAAGGCCCTGGCGGAAAAGCTTGAAGGCGGCATAAGGGCCGATCATATTACCCTGGGCGGCTCCGGGGAACCCACCCTCAACATGGAAACCGGCGACATCATCAGGGGCATAAAAAAAATGACAGCTATTCCGGTTGCGGTTCTGACCAACGGGTCGATGCTGTGGGATCAGCAGGTCCGAAAGGATCTTCAGGCCGCCGATATCGTGCTGCCGTCCCTCGACGCTGCCGATGCGGAAACCTTTGCGGCTATCAACCGCCCCCATCCGGATATTTCCTTCAGCCGTCTCGTTGACGGCCTGGTGTCCTTTTCAAAAGATTTTCCGGGTGAAATATGGCTTGAAATTTTTCTGGTCAAAAGCATGAATACATCCGATGTGCACATTGATCAGTTCAAGGCAATGGTCGACCGGATCAAGCCCGACCGGGTTCACCTCAACACGTCGGTCAGGCCGCCTGCAGAGCCTTTTGCGATGGCGGTCGACCGGAAAACACTTGAGGCAATCGCTCTCAAAATCGGCGGAAACGCCGAGGTGATCGCTGAATTTAAGGACCACCAGGAGAAAGTCGCTGAGCGCAGCCTGCATGAGCAGGACCTGTTGGACATGCTGCTTCGGCGCCCCTGCACGATCAGTGATATGGCAGGCGCATTGAACGCCGATGAAGGAAGGGTTGCCGGGCTTGTTGAAAAGCTTGTTGCTGAAGGCCGGGTGACGTCAAGGGCATCCGGTACCACCATCTATTATCTCGGCAGGGAAAACCCGGAGGCTTCGGTCTGAGAGCACCAACTTCCCGGCCGGCTGCAAAGCATTTAAAGCACCTTCATCCCTGTTGTCCACTAAGTCCACTGTGTCCATTAAGTCCATAGTTTCCACCCACCCCTCAGCGCAATCGCAGGTAGCTATGGGCTTTTTTTAACGCTTCCTGTCGCGCCGTCAATCTCTGTAAATCGTCACTTCAATGCGCTGCCTGCCCCATTGAAGCGCATTTCCATGGGAGCGGTGATAGACATCGATAATGCCATGCCCCTGGATCGCGCTGCCCCTGTCTTCGACAACACCGTACCCGTACCCGGGCACATACATGCGCGTTCCAAACGGGTAATAGCGGGTATCTGCTGCAATGGTTCCGTCCCGGGGCAGAAGCAGCCATGGGAAGAAAACAATCCGGACCGGAATCATCCATGGCTGCAGCAGGCTGTCGACAGAAACCAGGCCCGGCCTTGGCTGGCGCGGCTTTGTCCCGGAGGCGGTCAGCCCGGAATACGGCTGCCCTTTCTGGGGTCCGGAAGAAATGGTCTTGTTCCAGACATCGAGCCTCAGGCATTTGGACGTCCCCCTGTGCCAGCCGCAGCAGCTTCCGCACCCGCAGTAGGCGGTAACCTCCATCAGGCGCTTTTCTTTTGACGGACCGCAGCCGGAGACGGTTAATCCTGCAGTCAGGATGAATGCTGTAAGAAATAAAAAAAGCACATTTTTCATGGGTCAATCCTTTTCCTCAAAGGACTGAACACGATAGGCATGCACCGCAAGCTCGCCTTTTTTCCATTCATCCGGCGGCAGTCCGGCTTTAAGGCACAGATGCCCGATAAAGGATTGTTTGTCCGGCAACTGCTCCCATACCTGGGGAAGAAAAGTCGA
>SKZX01000108.1 GCA_007127175.1 Desulfobacterales bacterium | reverse complement strand
GGTGAGCACTGACACTCAGAAAAGTATAATGATTATGAGGGTTATAAAAAATGCCGGAATATCCGACCCCGACCCCGACCCCGACCCCGGAAAAACGGTTGGGACGGCCTGCGAGGAGCACCCCTTAAAAGGGCTTGACATATAAAACCGGTTAAATCTAAAATAACTAAAAAATCAACTCTTGTTCGTGCAGCCGATTGCTTAGCGACGATGGAAACGGAGGTTCATATGAAACCCGGCAACGGCATTGATCATTGTTTGCTGCTCAGGGTGGGTGTGGTGGCAAGGGGCAGTCGCTGCCTTTCCATCGTGCGGCTGCTGGAGTCGGTCAAACCGACCCGGCTGCGCCTGAAACTGGTGGGGCTGGCCCCCACGACCCGGTCCATTTCCTGCCTGAAATTTGCCAGCGAGGCCGGCATCATCGTTTGTGACGATTACCGCGAACTGCTGTCCATCGATTCCCTTGACCTGGTCATGGAAATGACCGGCGAGCCCCGTATTCTCATGGACCTGCTCAAACGAAAACGGCCGTCTCTCGCTGTACTGGACCTGCAGACCTCCATGCTCATGTTCGATATCGCCCAGCAGTATGAAATGGTTGCCAAACGGGAGTCGGAAATCAGCCTGGCCACCTCTTTTGCCTCTGCCATGCTGGAGGCGTCCCCGGACAGCGTCATGGTGATCGACCAGGATTTCCGGGTCATCAACTGCAACAGCCTGCCCCTTATAAAGGGGGGCAAGGGGGGAAAGGGGCGCAAGGCGCTGATCGGAAAATATTGTTTCGAGATACTCCATGGTGCATTGAGTCGCTGCGAAGGCAACGATCGCACCTGCCCGGTCGAAGAGACATTCCAGACCCGGCGCCCGGCCCGTTCGGTGCATGAAATCACCCTGGAAGGCGGCGATACCCGAACCTGCCAGGTGACCAGCTACCCGCTGTTCAACCAGTTGGGAGAAATCGTTCAGGTGGTGGAGACCATCCGGGACATCAGCGAGGAGCTGCGCACGCGGGTCGAAAAACGGGCCAAAGCCATACAGGAGGACCTGGCCCGGGTGGTCCAGGAGGACCGCCTTGCTTCCCTGGGCCGGCTGGTGGCTTCCGTGTGCCACGAGATCAACAACCCCATTTCCAGCATCGTAACATTCAATAAGCTGGTATTGTCCCATATCAATGAAGGGACCCTGCCGCCGGAAGGGATGCCCGGGTTCAGCCGATACCTGGAGCTTTCCGTCAAGGAGGCCATGCGCTGCGGCGGGATCGTCAAGAACCTGCTCAGCTTTGCCCGGCAGAAGAGCATCGAGCCCAATCAGATCGACCTTATCGAGATGGTGGAGACCATCCTCATGCTCACCCAGCATCAACTAAACATGGCCCAGGTGGAAACTGTGGTCGTTCTTCCGGACCCGCCTTTTATCGCCTGGGGCGATTACGCCCTGATGCAGCAGTGCATGATGAACCTGATATTCAACGCCATGGAATCAATGCCCAGGGGCGGGCGCATGACCATCACTGGTGGACATTTTAACGGGAACAAACAGGTTTGGCTGACTATCGGCGATACCGGCCAGGGCATTGCACCCGATGAACTGACCCGCATTTTCGATCCATTTTATTCGACCAAGCTGGACGGCAGGGGTGTCGGGCTTGGCCTTTCCATGGTTTACGGCATTGTCCGGGAGCACAACGGCAGCATCGAGGTGCGCAGCGAGCCGGGCAAGGGAACGGTTTTTAAATTGATTCTGCCGGTCGAAGGGGCTTCATAAATAACAGATTTTTGCTCATTTGCTCAACAGGAGGTGCCCATGGCCCGCTCAATGCACATCATGGTGGTGGATGACGAGGAAACGATTTGTCTTGCGTTGTCCGCATGGTTGACCAAGGAAGGATACAGTGTGGAGACGGCCGCATCCGGGCAGGAAGCGCTGGCCCGGATGGCGGAGAAAAAAAGCGACCTGTACCTGGTGGACTTTAAAATGCCCGGCATGGACGGTTTGCAGCTTCTGGCGGAAATCAGGGCGCGCCAGCCCGATGCGGCGCTCATCATGATCACCGCCCACGGATCCATTGGGAGCGCCGTGGAAGCCATGAAACGGGGCGCCATCGACTATCTGTGCAAGCCTTTTGACCCGGAAGAACTTTCTCTGATCATGGAGCGGGTGGAAGCCGCCAGGGCGATCCAGCAGGCCGAGGCGCCGGTTGCAGACCATTATGCAGGAACCAGCCAGTTGTCCTGGGGCGGCATCGTGGGTCAATCCGAAGCGCTGCGCGTCGTGCTCAACGAGATTGAGGAAGTCGCGCCGACCAACGCATCGGTTCTGATCACCGGTGAGACCGGTACGGGCAAGGACCTGCTGGCACTGGCGATTCACATGCGCAGTGAGCATGCCCACGGCCCGTTTGTCGCCATCAACTGCGGGGCGCAGTCGGAAACATTGCTGGAAAGCGAGTTGTTCGGCCATGAACAGGGGGCCTTCACGGGCGCGCTCAAGGCCCGCCGCGGACGGCTTGAGATGGCCAATGGCGGAACGCTTTTCCTGGATGAGATCGGCGAGATATCCCCCAAGATGCAGGTCAACCTGCTGCGGGTGCTGGAAGAGAAGAAATTCTGCCGCCTGGGCGGCAACCAGCCCATCGATATCGATTTCCGCCTGGTCAGCGCCACCCACCGGGACCTGCGTCAGCTGCTGCGCGAAGAGCAATTCCGCGAAGATTTTTTTTACCGCATCAATGTGCTGACCATCCACATTCCCCCCTTGCGCGAGCGCCTGGAGGATGTGCCGGTGCTTGCCGATTTTTTTCTGCAGAAGTATGCCCAGGAAACGGGCAAGCCGGTGGAGGGCCTGACCCCCCGGGCCGTGGAAATCCTCATGGGCTACAACTGGCCGGGCAATGTGCGGGAATTGCGCAATGTGATCGAACGGGTCGTGGTGATTGCGCGCGGCCGCATGATCGGCGCGGAAGAGCTGAGATTTCTCAAGACATACGACGACAGTTGCCGGAGCGCCCCGGCAACCCTCAGGGAAGCCGAGATCCTGCACCTGCAGGGCGCATTGGAGGCCTGCGACTGGAATGTGACCAGGGCTGCAAAAATGCTCGACATTGACCGGGTAACGTTGACCCGGAAGATGAAACGCTTTAACCTCAAACGGCCATGACGCCGGGCCGGCCAAAGGTATACCTTGCACCCGATGAGTGTCGATATTTCTGCCGAGCCGCTGCTGGATCTGATTCCCTACGGGGAAATCGATCCGCTGGCCCTGTCCGTGCTGGCAGCCAACCTTCAGGCCGTACTCGGCCTGCCGACCCGAGTCCGGCCTGACCGGCCGCTTCCGGAGGATTCGTTCATCCCTGTCCGTTACCAGTACGATGCCGTGAAAATCGTTGGCAGCCTTGACCGTGAAAGAGACGGTGCGCGGTTTCGTATGGGGGTTATCCAGCGCGATCTGTGCATCCCCATTCTGACCTATGTTTACGGGGAGTCACAACTGGGCGGCCGGGCCGCCGTCATATCCCTTCATCGCCTGCACCACATTGACCGGCAGGTTACCTTTGAAAGAGGGGCTAAAATCGCAATCCACGAAGCAGGCCATCTCCTGGGCCTGGAGCACTGCCGGGAACCCGGCTGCCTGATGCGCTTCAGCAAGCAACTGGAACAACTCGACCTCCTGCCCATGCGGTTCTGCTCGGCCTGCGAATATGAAATCGCGCGCCTGCTCAAACGGGCGGTGCAAAACCGTTATTGAAAAGCATCTCCGGAAAGAAAACGCAAGGGAACCCCGGTCGGGGTTCCCTGTGTTTTTTTGATGGCTTCGAAACGAAAACGGTTTTTTTTGCCGCTACAAAATCGGGTTTGTCTGTCTTATGCCAGGAATTCCGAAACCAATCGGTTCCAGTCCGCTCCCGGCACGTTGCCGTAGATGTCGCTGATGGCCTCGCCGCCGGTGGCGGCCAGGCGGTAGCCCGCGGTTTCGCTGAGCAGGCTGGTCAACCGCTGGGATTCGTCATCCATCCAGGCCAGGCTTTCATGGCCGAAAAGCAGGTTCTTGAGGTTCCGCCGCAGGTTGGTGGGCTTGATGACCATGAACCAGCCCTCGCCGTAAGGGGAATGGTTGGCCGTATCTGCACGCCCGGTAAGCTTCGCATTGACGGCAACGACCTTGCCGTCCACGGGGCTCAGGGGCCGGGCTGTGTGCCCACCGCGCCGGATCCTGGCCTGCGGGCGGCTCTGGGCGACCGCTTCTCCCAGGCGGAGCAGTTCGATCTTGTCCTGGGGGCCCAGCATGCGCAGCGCAAAATCGTCCATGCCCACCCGGACCAACCCGCCGTATTCCACCCTCGCCCAGGAATGTCCGTGGTGGTAGTAGTAATCCCTGGCCACGTTGAACCCGGATGCGTTGTCGAAATTCGGTTCGTTCAGAGGCGCCAGGACATTGGTTTCCTCGAGCATCTGGTCATAGGGGCAGCGCACGCAGTCATAGCCATGGCCGCAGAGCTTGTAGGCGACCCGTCCGCTGAGCATGTGGCGGCATTTCCGCTGGTCGATGAGCATCCGCAGGCGGACCGGACGCGGGTCCGGCGCCGGCTCCGCGTGGGGCCGGGTGCGCGCTTCAAAATCAGCCTGAACCTTGCGGTCAAAAGCGCAGCCAAGGCAGTCAAAGGCATTGAGGCACGCCATGGGCTCCACGACCCCGGCACGGCTCCAGACGCACTGATTGTTGGTCATGCCATAGATAAAGGGTTTGCCGGTTTTTCTTTCTTTTGTCGGTTGGGTATTCATGGGTGCCTCCTCCTGTTAGGGGGTGTGTATTTTCTATGTGTTTTGACATTATACACAGCATGATCTGTGCCAAAGGATAGCAATCTTTGCCGAATTTTTGGAAAATGGGGTTCCATGGCCGGCGTGGTCACTTATTATATATTGATTTAATATGATAATCGATGAATAGAAGGGCAGGGGGGACAAGGGCTGAATATCAGGAAAAGGGTAGAAGGCATGTATGTTGGAGGGTTTTTACGGATCGGGAAAAATGCTGCGATTCGCCACATAACACGTTATGTTAATGCACAATATATTGATTTTTATATTAATTAATTATTAGATGCAAACTGCACCGCACCCGTTGCATTTTGCATCGGCGGTCTAAAGGCGCATTCAGCGCAGGCTCAGGAAAAGGGGCGGCTATAGATCCCTTATGAAAAGACGTGATAAATTCGCAGGCCCCCCAGGGGACAGGCTGGAAGTCTGTCCCCTGGGGGGTGTTGGCTTTGGCCTGGGTTGATGAAAAGAGGGGGAAAATGCCGCTTATCCCCGAAGGGGATGAACAATATAGCCGGTGGTTTCAACCACAGGTACAGGGTCGCATAAAACCGCAGAGTCCTGAAGGGACGACATAAAACAAATGTCGTCCCTTCAGGACTCCGTGCCTTTATTGCCAATTCCCTACCGGTGGTTGAAACCACCGGCTATACACTCATGCCCCTCCGGGGCATTTTTTCGATTTTTGATAACCCTGTGGCCCCCCCGCTTCAAAGGATACGCTCTAAGGGCCGGCCGGCCCTCAGAGGCCGGCCGCGGCCATGATATCGGGGACCACCTCTTCCTTGCCGATAGCCATGATATGGACCCCGTCGCAGAGTTGCTCCGCCTTGATCTGCCGGATCATGCGGCCGGCGATTTCGATCCCCTTTTTCAAGGCGCCGCCTTTGGGCGCGGAGGCCATCTCATCGATCAATGCCTGGGGGACCATGACGCCGGCCACGTTCTTGTTCATGAACCGCGCCATGCCGGCCGATGTCAGCAGGATGATGCCCGCCAGGATCTTGACGTCGAACTGGCGCGCATATTCCATGAAGGACGTGAAATTGTCCATGTCATAGACTGCCTGGGTCTGGATGAACTCGGCGCCCGCTTCGATTTTCTTTTCAAACTTGATGAGCTGCGGCTCGATGGGATCGGCTTCCGGGGTGACAATGGCGCCGGCACACATCCGGATGCCGCCGTCCAGATCGTTGCCGGCCAGGTCCTTGCCGCGCTCCATGGTTCGGATCGTCCGCAGCAGCTGGCTGGACTCCAGGTCGAACACCCCCTTGGCCGTCTTGTGGTCACCCAGCATGACCGAGTCCCCGGTGAGGCACAGGACATTGTGGATGCCCCGGCTGTGCGCAAACAGGAGATCGGCCTGCAGGGCCAGGCGGTTCCGGTCCCGGCAGGTCATCTGGAGGATGGGTTCGCCGCCGTGCTCCTTCACCAGCAGCGCCCCGCCGAGGGAAGGGTAGCGCATGACCGAGCTCTGGTGGTCGGTCACGTTCATGGCATCGACCTTGTCTTTGAGCAGCTCCACATGGTGGATGAATTTTTCCATATGGGTGCCTTTCAATGGCGCCACTTCCGAGGTGACGACAAATTTCCCGGAATCGAGCGCTTTCTTGAATGCGGACGTCATGGGATCATCCTTTCATTGTCATATATACAAAAGAGATTATATGTTGGGCGGTTCCGCTTCAAGCGGGAATATTGTATTTCCCGGGGGTCGGCTCCCCCAGGTGGTTCCTGGGCTTCTGGTACCTGCGCATGGCATCGAGGCGTCCCAGCGCTTTCAGGCGATTGTAGATCAGGGTCCAGGCGCAGTCCTTGTTGGAATCGATTTCGCATTTGCCGCTGTTGGTCCCGCCGCACGGGCCGTTGACGAGCCCCTTGTGGCAGGCGGTGACCGGACATATGCCGCCGGTCTCGCCGATAATGCAGGTGCCGCACTGGGTGCAGATTTCGTTGAAGGCGCCGTTTGCCGTCTCCTTGCCGATAAAGAGCGTGTCCTGGGCAGGCACCACCATGGCCCCGAGCTGGCCGGCGATGGTCTGCACGCCGAAAGCGCAGGACATGACCAGCAGGGCGTCGGCCTGCTTGATTTGGCTGCCGTGGTCCTTGAGGATCTGGGGCGTGAGGTTGTCGCAGGCAACGGGCACGACAGTCGTCCCGGTAATGACCTTGCCTGTTTCCGACAGGGTCTTGCGCATGCCTTCGACTTCCGGGGCGCCGCCGGTGCGGGTCAGGGTGGTGCAGGTGCCGCAGCCGATGATAAAGATTCTGCCCATCCCTTCCAGCAGGCGCTCGATTTCCT
>SKZX01000211.1 GCA_007127175.1 Desulfobacterales bacterium | reverse complement strand
CTCATGAAAGCTTCGTCATCCGCAGAACTGCAGCACTTTATCCGCAGGCTGTGCTTTGAAAACAGCACCCATTTCGGAAGCCGCGACGTCTCCACTGCCATCGACGTCGATCCGATGTCGATGATGTAATTACCGGGACAGGCTTGACGGCCCGAAAAAACGAAAAATCCTTGCCCGGACGGCTTTTCCCCTTTATAACCCCCGTAACGATGGCTATATTTGTACTGTAAGATCGGAGCAATAATCAGCCCCGCTGCTGCATGATAAAAATCGCGATATCAGAATGATCCGAAAAACCATCAAACGATTTGCCGCGCTCATGGCCGTCCTGCTGGCGTTGATCCTTGCCGGGCTGGCGGGTGGCCATTTCTACCTGAAGACCGGCCACGGCCAGAACATGATCAAATCCGCCGTCAACGGGGCCATACCCGGCCATATCGAATGGGAAAGCCTTGACCTTTCTATTCTTGACGGGCGCATCGGCATCCACAAAGCCGTCCTTTCAGACCCGGAAAACACCATCGTTGCCGATGCAGAACTGCTATTCCTGGATATCGGCATTGTCGAACTGCTGCGGGGGACCCTCGACATTGTTGCCCGCCTCGACACCCCACGGGTGATGCTATCCGTTGACCCGGACGGCACTCTCAATCTTATCCGGGCATTTGCCTCACCTTCCCCGGACGTTCCCCCGGCACCCCAAGAGGCGCAAGAAGACGGTGAATGGGCGATGCCCATTGGGATTCTATTACGTTCCGTGACCCTGTCAAACGGCTTTTTTTCCTTTGAGGACCACGCGTCCCCCGGGACGGAAACACCCGGCAGAATCTCTATTAACGATATTCACCTCGACATTGATAACGTCAATCCCGCTGTGATCTCCGGACGCATCGACTTTTCCATCGGAAACAGCTTGATCGACCTGCCGGGTGTATACCTGCCGCTTGAACACTTCCTTGTGGAAACCGTCATGGACAAAGGAAGCATCCATCCGCTGGCCCTGGACCTGCAACTTGCGGGGGAAAGCCCTGCCAGCCTGAACCTTTCCGGCGCCGTCAACCTTGGCGGTGCATTCCCGGGCGGACTGATGGCCGCGCCGGCCGATCTCGACGCCATCACCTACGACCTCTTACTGGATGCCGGGAATATCGATTTTGACCGCCTTTTCTGGATAGCACCGTATGTATCCGGCGTTGTGGACGCCTTTGTTGAAATAAACGGCTCCGGTATTTCCCCGGAATCGCTCTCCGCCCGGATCGATGCCAAAATCAGCGGCAGGCAGATAAGCGCCGGCAGCATCCTTTCGCCCATTGATCCGGACATCACCATTACAGGGCGGATCAAAGACGGGAAAGCATTTGCCGATCCGGTTGCGCTGTCCGTCCGCGATACGCTGCTGCGGGTAACGGGCGAATACGATATCATGGGCAATGCGGTTGACGCCGCTGTCACCCTTGAAACACCGGACATGGCCCAATTTCTGGCCCCCCTGGACGTGGCCGTGTCATCGGGGGAGGCACGTCTTTCAGGCACGGTTTCAGGGCCGGTCATGCAGCCGGAAATCAACGTGGCCGTTCAATCCAGGGCATTGGCCTATGACAGCCTGCGATTCGGGGACGTCGCCCTGGATGCCGCCCTCGATACAACTGGCCGCGTCATCATTGACCGCCTTTTTGCGGACAACAGGGGATCGCTGGTGGAAATAACCGGGCATCTTGACCTTTTCGACGGCGGGTTTTCCGGTTTCCGGTCCGACATGCCGGCCGACCTCGAGGCGATCCTGACGACGGTGGCGGTTCCCGATTTTTACCCGGAATTCGGCCTTGAAGGAAAAATCAGCGGGACCCTGAACCTCTCCAACAAGATCACCGCACCCGAGCTCACCTTGTCACTTGACGCCGGCGGGCTCACCCTCGATGAACGCTCTATCGGGGATCTCAAAGCATCCGCGACCCTTTCTGACGGCACGGCAGCCATTGAACACCTGCAGATCAAAAACCGGCAATCCATTGCGGCGTTGTCCGGATCGGTCGATATTTTCCATCCCGGATCCCTTTCCCTGCTGGATATGCCGCGAATAGACCTGGCAGTCCGTGAGTCCGCCCTTTTTCTGGAAGATTTCATCGACGATGTCGCCGGCCGCCTGGCCTTTGAAGGCCATGCCAAAGGGGTGCTCAGCGATATAACAGCGGACCTGATGGTTGCAGGAGAGAACCTTGAAGCCGCCGGCACACGCATCGGCGGACTTGAGGCAAGCGTTGGGTTTTCCCGGGGCCGGCTCACGCTTGCGCCTCTGGAAGTCTTCAGCAATGGTTCACGAGTGACCATCACCGGGGGTGCCGATCTTTTCGAGCCCGGCACCCTCGATATGCACGATGACCCCGTCATCAGCCTGGCTATTATAGGCGATGAGATACATATTGATGATTTCCTGCCCGGCATGAGCGGCCGGTTGTCATTGAACGGCACGGTGAACGGGTCCGCCGGCGACCCGCGGGGAACGATCGAACTGGAGGGACATGCCATCGATCTGGGCGTTCAGCAGATCCACAGTCTGAAGCTCACATCCATTTTCAGGGACCGCAGCGTGTTTCTGGAAAATGCCCAGGCGGACCTTGCACCCGGCGAAACCATACGGGCAGAAGGGAAGGTTTCACTGGACAATCACTACGCCTTTGAAATGGATTCAGACGACATCAATCTCAACCGGATCGGGGTTCTGGCCGATGCCGGCATCACCGGAAAAATGCGCATGACAGCCGCGGGGGAAGGCCGCTTGGACAACCCGGAATTGGGGGGCCGTCTTTCCGCCTTTGACCTCGTGATAGAGGAAAATGCCTTACCCCCAATCGATATCGCCTTTGAACTCGGGGACCGGATTGCGGACATCCGGGCCATCTCCAATTTCACCGCACAGGCGGCCTACGACCTGGACAGCGGTCATTTTGATTTCAACGGCGCATTTGAGGACACGGCGCTCGACCCCTTCCTCCGCATGGCGGGTTTAACCGCCCTGTCGGGCCGTTTAACGGGAAACGTATCGGCCGGAGGCAGCATGTCCGGCCTTTCGCAGGTCAGTGCGGACCTTGATCTCGAGCACCTGGTTATTGTCCAGGAACGGACCGGTGAAACGCCTCTGGAAGTGGTTCGAATGGAAAATTTTTCGGCGCGTCTCGAAAACAGCGCTTTTTCCATCCCGAAAAATGAAATCTGGCTGCTGGCAGCCAATCCGGTTGTTGTTTCGGGAAGCGGCCGCCTGGACGGCGATTATGAATTCCTGGCTGAAGGGACCATTCCCCTTGCCGCGGCTGCAGCGCTCGTGCCCGATCTGGAGGACCCTGAAGGAACGATCGATTTTTCGGGATCCTTTTCCCAGACCGGCGGCCGGCCCGATATTGATGCTGAAATCGTCTTTCATGAACTGGGCCTGACCGTTCCAGTCCTGATGCAGAAGCTCGGGCAAATTAACGGACGCATCCATATAACTGAAACATCCGTCACCATTGAAGACGTCACAGGGCGAATGGATGGGGGCCGCTTCCATGCGGAAGGCGAAATCGGGATGGAAGAAGGCTTCTCCCCGGGAATGGCCCGGTTGAGCGTAAACACCCATGCCCTGCCCATACGCGTCCCGGGAACCCTTGAAATAACCGTCAACAGTGAATTGCTTTTCAGCGGCACACCGGACGACACGCGGCTTTCCGGCCAGATTATTTTCCTTGACGGCCTGTATTACCGGGACGCCCACATCAGCCTCATCGAAGAAGTCACCCGGCGCCGGCGGGCCGCGCCCACGCGCACGGAAACGGATCGGGCAGATTATCCCTACCTGAAAAATCTTGCCTTAGACATCGATACGAGCTTCCGAAAACCGCTCATGGTGGACAACAACCTGGCACTGATGACGCTGCGGCCGGAGCTCCGCATCAACGGCACCCTTGATCAGCCGAGGGTTACCGGCCGCGCCGAAGTGGCCCAGGGGACCGTGTCGTTCCAGAACATCGAATTCGATATCGCACGGGGTATCATCGATTTTGTCGACCCCTACCGGATTCAGCCGGACATCGATATCCGTGCCATCTCAAATGTGCGCAAATGGGTTATCCTGCTCGAAATTTCCGGCACCCCCGATGAACTCGAATTCAAGCTGTCCTCCAATCCCCATGAAGAACATGCGGACATCCTGTCTTTGCTTTTGCTGGGAAAAACCACGCGCGAACTGGCGGAGGGAACCGGCCCGGCAGGGCCTTCCCCGGAAGAAATGCTGGTCAACCTCCTGACCAACCGGCTGGAAGAGGACATACGGGCCGGGACAGGCCTCGACATCTTTGAACTGGAATACACCCCCGGCAGTGCGGACGCCGAAACCGACCCGGCCCTGCGCGTCAAAATCGGCAAGGAATTGTCCCGGCGGCTGACCGTCACCTATGGGGTGGAAAGAAAAGGAAGCGAGACCTTCCATCAACAGGCGGCCATCTACAGGCTGCTGGAATTCATGTCCATGAGCGCCTTCCAGGATACGGGCGGTACCTATGGCGGCGAAATGCAGTTCCGCCTGGAATTCAGATAAGGGTTATACATGTTTTGCATACATTTTTTTTGTAGCACCGGCATGCGTTATGCCATCTGCATCGCGATTGCGATCACGGTGGCCGTGCTGCCGGATATCGGCCGGTGCATAGCCGCGGAAACGTTTGAGGAGAGAATCGAAGATTTTGTCGTCGGTAAAATTGAGATCGAAATAACCGGGGTTCAGGACAAGGATGCAGCCCAGTGGAAAAACGTCACCCGCAGCCTGATTTTCCTCGAGGAAGGCCGCCCCTTTTCCGACACCCGCTTTTCCCAGAGCCTCAGCGCGTTGAACCGGTCGGGGCTGTTTGCCGCAATCGATATACCCGACCCGGATTGGACCCAGGCCCCCGTTACACTGATTTTCAGGCTGGAGCCGTTTGCCAGGATAAAGGATATCCGTATTTCTGGGGGATTCCCCCTGCTGGAACGCGAAATCATCACCGTCATGACCATTTACCCAGGGGACGCCTATATCCCTGAAAAAATTGACGAACAAGTACAATTTGTGAAGGAACTGTTCCGGGCGGAGGGATACATCGCCCCCGAAGTCACCCTTCGGGCTGAAAAAGACCCGAAAGACGGCCACTACGTAGTGCATGTGGATATTGACAAAGGCAGTTACTACGGCATTGACCGTGTCCGCACCGTGGGAAACGAAAACTATTCCGGCAAACGGCTTTTACCCAGACTGAAGACCTGGCAATCATCGATGCTCGTGAGGGGCGCAACCCGGCTGATCAACAATGACGTCGACGCGGACAAGAAAACCCTGACGCAATTTTACTGGGACCGAAAATACTGTGAAGCCCAGGTGGATGCGACGATACGCCTTAGTGAAGACCGGGCGCGGGCACGGATCGACTACCTGATCAACGAGGGCCCGCGCTATGATGTGACCATATCCGGCAACACGGCTTTCTGGACCTTCACGCTCAAAGGCGACCTGGTTATTTACGAGGAAGGCAATGTAAACGATTTCGGCCTCAGGCGGAGCATCCGCAACATCGAGAGCCGTTACAGGGAAGCGGGTTATCTCGATGTCCGGGTCAGGCGCATCGATGAGCGTTACGAAAGAAAAGGACGTCCTGTCCGGGCAATCGAGCTTGCCATCGACGAAGGACCGCGCTACATCGTTGACACCGTGACAGTCAGCGGTAATGACAACCTGTCAACCGACAAAATCTTAAACCAGATGCTGACAGAACCGCCCCGCTTCTTTCACCCCGGGCAGTTCGTGCCATCAACGCTCAACGAGGATGTGGCCGCCATCGCCTCGCTTTACCGGCAGCGCGGTTTTCTTTCCCCTGAAATCGACACCCGGATCGATACCCGAAGGGGAAAAGACGATAAAACCATGAGCGTCGATGTTGCCCTGACCATCCACGAAGGCCCCCAGACCCTCATCACCGACATCACCATCGAAAACATGGACGCCTTGGATGCGGCTGACGGGCTGAAAATGCTTTCCATGAAACCCGGCGACCCGTACCGTGAACACAGGGCCCAGGAAGGCCGGAACGCGCTTGCCGCAAAAATTTCGGAAAAAGGCTACCCCCACGTCCGTATCGAAACCGAAAACATCCTGTCCGAAGACGAAACCGCATCAGCGCTTGTATTCATGGTAGACCAGGGCCCCTACGTCGAAATGGGGGAAACGTTTTTCACCGGGAACTTCCTCACCCGGCGAAGAACGCTGATGCGCCAGACCACCTTTAAAAAAGGGGAACCCTTTTCCTTGTACGGCATGCTTGAATCCCAGCGTAACATCCGCAATATCAACGCCCTTGAAACTGTCCGGTTTCAAACCATGGGCCTTGAGGAAAAAGCCGAGCGCGTGACGCTTCTGGCCGAGGTAAACGAAAAAAAACCGTATTTTTTCCAGTTCGCAACGGGCTATGACACCTCCCGGCTGCTTTATTTCAACACCGGCGTGGGCACCATCAACCTGCTGGGCAGAAACAAGGAGCTGCGCGCATTCGGGGAGATCAGCATGATCGGGTACAAAGGGGAAATCGGTTATACCGAACCCAACCTGTTCAACACGCGGATCATAGCGGATGCGACCGTGTTTACCGAGGAAATCGAGGAACTCAACAAGAACTTCGGGGTCAGAAGCACCGGTGCGACGGTCAACTTCTCCCGGGTGCTCACACCGACCATTTCCGCAAGCCTGGGATTCCTTTACGACCACAGGGACCAATACCGCACCGATGATACGCCCATAGCGCCCGAGGACCTGGAGCAGTATCGTTCGCGGACCATCCTGGTGACCACCCCGGGCATCGCCTACAACAGCACGGATTCGTTCGTCAGGCCCACAAGAGGAATGCGCACGTCGGCATCGGTAGGCGTTTCCAGGGGGCTTGACAACGACCTGGACAATTTTCTCAAGTACCGCGTGAACGCCCGTTACTACTACAGCCCGGCAAGGCGCCTCACCTTGGCCGTCATGGGTCACGGCGGGTACATCGACCCATATGGTAAACGAGACGATATCCCGGAAGATCAGCTCTTTTTTCTGGGCGGCACCATGAGCGTGCGCGGCTATTCAGAAAACCGCCTCCGCG
>SKZX01000067.1 GCA_007127175.1 Desulfobacterales bacterium | reverse complement strand
TATGGGCATGGGTATTTAAAACACCGAGTCCTGGAGGGACGACATTCAACATATGCCGTCCCTCCAGGACTCCAAAACAACCCATGACAGCAAGATTTCCGGGAGACAATAGCCCCCCAATCGAAAGCGCATCGCTGCCCTGGATCCGACGCGGCGCTGCGCTACCGGCTTTCGGTTGCGGACTATTTAATTTTGTTTCGATTGCGATCCCGATTTCGATTGTCCAAACAAAGATATTGGGCTGAAATACAATTCTGAGAGGGGCGCCAATCATTTAGTTCCCTGCAATAACGGTCGTAATAGAATATAATAGAATGCGGAAAAATCAATTCATACTATGAGTAGTTGCAACGTAGATTTTCTGGAAACCGTTAGCGGGAGACACATCATATAGTGTGTTTTTATTGAAAAAATACGACATGATGTGCTCATAAAAAAATCGTAATTATTTTTCTTGACATTACAGCGATTTAAGGTAAATATGGCGGTGATTTGAAAAAAAGGCAAAAACCCAGTATTCAGGTGACACTTTGCTTAAAAAATCCTTTCCTGGTATTGCTGTCTATGATTTTCTTTCCAAAACGGTGTTCGCTGATGTTTTGATTAATCGCTCCGCCTAATTTTTTTGGCCTTTCAGGTTTTATGTGGCACATGGTTGCGTGTTGAACAAAATGGCCGGTAACTTTCAGCAAAGCAAAGACGGGAATATTTATGATCTTCGGACCCAATACCAAGCTTGTCGGACTGGATATCGGTTCCAGAACCATCAAGGCTGCCGAGGCGGTGGAGGCAAAAGGCGGCTGGGTGCTGAAATCGTTCGGTTCGATGGATCTGTCGCCCGGGGCCATCGAGGAGGGCGTGGTCAAAGATCCCCAGGTGGTTGCAGACACGATACGGGAGCTTTTCAGCACCTATAACATCAAGCAGTCCAACGTTGCCATCTCTATCGGCGGGTATTCGGTGATTGTCAAGAACATCATCGTGCAAAACATGCCCGAGGAGCAGCTCTACGAATCCATAAATTTTGAAGCGGAGCAGTATATTCCCTTCGACATCAGCGATGTCAACCTGGATTTTCACATCCTGGGCGAAACCGAGCACAACCCCAACCAGATGAACGTCCTGCTGGTGGCCGCAAAGAAGGAGATGATAAACGATTATGTCAATGTCATCGACATGGCCAACCTGAACCTCTGCATTATCGACATCGATGCTTTCGCCCTTCAGAACATCTATGACGTCAATTACGCCTCGGCCGATCAGAACGTCGCCCTCATCGACATCGGCGCCGGCAAGACTTCCCTGAACATATTGAAGGACCACGTGTCCGTTTTCATGCGTGACGTGTCCCTGGGCTGCAACCAGATCAACAGGAAGATCGCGCAGATGGTCAACTGCACCATGTCGGAAGCCGAGGGTTTGAAGTTGAGCAGCAATCCCGACAAGATTTCGGTGGAAGACCTGAAACAGATCGAATCGTCGGTCGTGTCGGACTGGTGCAATGAAATTCGCCGTGCGCTGGACTTTTTTTATTCCACCAACCCGGACGACACCATCAAGCAGATCGTACTGAGCGGGGGAGGCGCCAACATCAAGGAGTTCAGGGATCTGCTGGCGATACAGACATCGGCGGAAGTGATGCTCATCAATCCGTTCCAGGTGTTCGATACCAGAAAATACAATATTGACAGCGCCTTTCTCGACAATATCGCCCCTCAGGCAGCAATTGCCCTGGGACTTGCCGTCAGAAGAGTGGATGACAAATGATACGAATAAATTTACTGCCCTTTAGAGCTGAACGCACAAAGGAAAATGTCCGTCGACAGGTTTCCGTGTTTCTGCTGTCGCTGGTCCTGCTGATTGTTGTCCTGGTAACATTGAACGGATACCTTGCCGGCCAGGTCGAACAACTCCAGGACCGGCTTGACGGCATCAGGGCCGAAATCAAGGTATACGAGGAAAGGGCCCGGCAGGTCGAAGCGTTTAAAAAAGAGCTCGAAGAGCTCAACAAGAAGATCGATGTCGTAAACCAGCTGAAGGCCCATCGCAAGTACCCGCCGGAGCTTCTTGCGGACCTGACGGACCTTGTGGTGCCCGGGCGCATGCAGTTGACGCGGCTCAATTTTTCCCGGACGCAGGTCTCCATGGAGGGACTGGCCATGGACAATGAAACCGTTGCCGTATTCATGCGGCGCCTTGAACGCTCGGGAAGGTTCAGCAGCGTCCGGTTGTCGCGGTCTGTGCAGCAGGTGGTTCAGGGCGTGGAGATGAAGAGTTTTCAGATTACGTGCCGGGTTGGCGGAGGCAATTAGATGATGAAAAAGAATGTGTCGGCCATGAACGCCATAGAGCCTCTGTTTCAGAAAATAGGCGCTCTCAACAAACTCTACAGGATATTGATTTGCGTGGCCATGGTTGTGGTGCTGGTGGCGGCGTTCGGGTTTTTCATGTACAAGCCCAAGCTGGACCGGATGACCACCCTCAGAAACGATATCACCACCGCAGAGCAGCGGTTGAATACGACCAAGCGAAATGCCCGGGATTACGACCTCTACAAGCAGAAAATGGAGGAGGCACGGGTTCAGTTCATTACCATTGCCCAGGAGCTGCCGAGTACGGAGGAAATCCCCTCCCTGCTGACGAGCATTTCCCAGGCCGGCGGGGAAGCCGGACTGAAATTTCTGCTGTTCCAGCCCCAGTCTGAAACCCTGAGGGAATTTTATGCTGAAATTCCTATCCGCATGGAGCTTTCGGGCCGCTATCATGAGCTCGGCAATTTTTTTGACAGGGTGGCCCACTTGTCAAGAATCGTCAATATCGACAATTGTTCCACCCAGAGAGCGGGGGATCTGCTGAGAATAACGTGCACGGCCATAACCTACCGGTTCATTGGCGGCCCGGCCGGGCAGTAAAATCGTTAAGAGAAAAAGATATCCTCATGACAAAAATCAATCGTTTACTGTTATTGATGCTTCTTGTGTCCGGCTTCTGGATGGCGGGCCACTTCGATGACCGGGTGATTGTTTCTTCGGAAGCACAGGCTGTCGAAGACGGCCAGGCAGCAATGCACATAAGCGATCGGGTAAGGATCGTGCGCCCCGAGACGCCTGCGGAAGACCCTGTCGCCCCCCCTGTCGTTCCGGATGACGTTGAACCCCCGGTTGACCCGCTGGTTGAAGACCCGGTTGTTGCGGAGGAAGCGGTCGCGGACGATGACCTGGTCGACGTCCTGATGGTCGATGACACCCTGGGGGAAGTGCTGGTCGCAATTGCGCCGGAAGATCGGTATTACGATGAAACCGGCCGCGTTGACCCCTTTGAGCCGTTTCTGAGGCGGCCGGAACCCGAAGCGGAAGTAACCGATGAAACCGAAATACGCCGGATTCCGCGCACGCCGCTGGAACGGATAGCACTGGGGCAGCTGAAACTGACGGCTGTCATCATGGCGGATGAGAGGGAACTGGTTATGGCCATGGTCGAAGACCCCAGGGGCAGAGGCTATGTCATCCGGGAAGGGACCTATATCGGGGAAGACGGCGGTATTGTTTCCAGGATATTGCCGAGCAAGGTGATCGTGGAAGAACCCCACAGGGATGTTTTCGGCAAAACCACCATACGAGAAAGAGAATTACAAATTCAGAGACAAGCGGGAGAATAAAGACCATGCATGATCGTCAAGTGAAGACAGCCAAACGTATCGGGCGATATTTAATGATCGTCTGTATTCTCTTGGTTTTCGCCGGCTGCGCCTCGCTTCAAACGAAACCTTCCGATGGGGATCCCGGGTTGAGAACCATTACCGGCATTGACGTGGAAAGCGTTTCCGATACAGAGCAGGTTGTTATCCAGGCGACCAGGGAGCTGGAGTATTCTTCGGTGAAGCAGAAGGATCCCCTGGGCATCATCTTTTATTTTCCCGAAACACGCCTTGGGGATATTGATACAATGATAACCCCCGGCAGCGGGGCTGTTACCTCCGTAAATGCGACACCTTCGGCGGATGGTGAAAATGTGCGCGTGGAAATAGCCCTGGCAGCGGATTTTGAATACGAGGTCGATAAATCCCAATCGCGGCTCAACGTCGTCATCACCCGGGGGGAAGCCGCGGCAGTGCAGGCGGCCGCACCGGCCCGGACGGCCGAGGCGCCCCGTCAGCCCCGTGAACGGATGCGTCAACCGGAACCCATGCCCGTCAGGGAGCCTGGAACCGGAAATACGGCCATCATCCGGCAGATCGATTTCTCCGCCGATGAAGACGGAAAATCATCGGTGATCATCGGCACCACGGAGCCCGCCGACTATGAAGTCCGCCGGGTTGCCGACAGGCGGCTTCAACTCAGGATGTTCGATGCGCGGCTGCCGGAACACCGACAGAACCGGCCGCTCATCACGACCCGTTTCGACAGTGCGGTGGACCGGGTGACACCGTTTCAGACCCCCGGCCTGAAAGACACGGTCGATTTCATCTTCGAACTCAGGGAACAGGTGCCCTACAGGGTTCAAAGGGTCGATGGGCAGGTCATCATTCACTTTGACCGGTCAACCGTTGCCCCCAGGCCTTTTGCGGCAGCCGATCTGCCGCCCTGGAAGCAGGTGCTCGAGGCTTCCATTGACGAGATGGCGGCATATGACGTGCGGCTGCCGGAAACAACCCCGGTTATAGAGGATGCCGGTCTTCGTGCGCTTTACGACGCATATTTCGGTACGCCCGAATACACGGGCGAAAAGGTGGCCCTGGATTTTCACGAAACCAATATCCATAACGTGTTTCGCATTCTTCAGCCCATCAGCGGGAAGAACTATGCCATTGACCCGGACGTCACCGGCAGGGTTTCCATTACCATGGAAAAGCCGGTCCCCTGGGACCAGGTGCTGGATTTGATTCTCACCATGAACGGACTCGGTATGGTTGAGCATGGGGATATCATCCGAATTGCCCGGCTGTCCAAGCTGAGGGAGGAAGAGCAGGCGCGCCAGCAGCGGGTGCGCGACCTGCAGCAGAAAATCGAGGACCAAAAAGCCCTGGAGCCCATGGTTACGGAGTATATCCCCATCAATTATGCCAATGCCCAGACGGAGATTCTCCAGCATGTCAGGGAGGTTCTCACAAAGGACCGCGGCAGGGCTTCGGTCGATGTGCGCAACAATCAGCTGATTATCACCGATGTGCGGGGCAGTATTCAAAAAGCGCGTGATGTGATTTCGAGGATCGACAAGGTGACCCCGCAGGTGATTATCGAGGCCCGGATTGTCGAAGTCAGCACCGATTTTTCAAGAGAGATCGGGACCCAGTGGAACGCTTCAAGGGTGGATACGTCCAGCGCCTTTGGAAACTGGGATTACAATGTGGCCATGAATCACCCGGTAACCGCCAGTTCCGGTGTTTCCTTCAGCTTTGACGAGTTGCCCGGCATTCCGGGGCAAACCCTCCTGAATGCACAGCTCAATGCCATGGAAGAACAGGGGGAAGGCAAGATTATTTCGGCGCCCAAAATCGTGACGATGAATAACAAAACCGCAGTTATCACTCAGGGGCTTGAATTTCCCTACAGGGTGGCGACTGCGGACAGGGCGGACGTGGAATTCAAGGATATCGACTTGAGGCTCGAGGTGACCCCCCAGGTGACCCCCGATGACAGGGTCTCCCTGCGGATCCACATTACCAAGGATGATATCGACCGGATTCTTCCAACCGGTGAGCCGTCCCTGACCACCAATGAGGCCCGGACGGAGCTGCTCGTGGACAACGGCAGCACCATCGTTATCGGCGGCATTCGCAAGGAGCAGGAATCACAGACCATAGAGGGCTTCCCCGTCCTGAAGGACATACCGATACTGGGATGGGCGTTTAAATCCAAGGTCACTTTTCATGAGAAGCGGGAATTGCTCATTTTCATAACGCCCCAGATCGTTCAGCTCGAACAGCGCGACATGGTCAGCAACTGATGCGTTCCACGGCGGGTGATCAGGAAGGTCTTTTTTCTTAACCACATAGCGCATTGAGAATTTCAGCGGTCTGCAGGGAGACGGCCATCAAAACGCTTTTTTCTCTGTGTCAGGCTGAGCTTCCATTGTGCGCTGTGTGGTTAAGTCATTTTAAAGGGAACACACGACATGGCCTGGCTTGGCAATCCCCTGGTACTGTTGATCGGGTTTGTTGTTATCTGGGTGGTTCTCCAGAAATGGATTCTTCCCCGCATGGGAATTTCCACCTGAATGGCCGATGCCTGTCAGGTGCCAGGCAAAAAAAGGCAGGACGACCCCGACGATTCTGAAAACGGTCAATCCCGGGACCAGTAAGTCCCCCAGGGGACAGACTTCCAGCCTGTCTCCCGGGTCGAACTCAATCTGGATCCAGGCAGGCGCCGTTCTGCCCTTCGCACGAGCTTCGGCAACCGCCGCACCCGATTTATGCGGGCATTGGTCCCATGCCCGTATCCGAAACCTGAAAAACGAGGCCCTGCAAAAAACACGTTGCAGGGGCCCTATTCCGATCCCCAAAAACCGCAAAAATGAAAGGAGCAGTTATGCCCCGCGGCATCAACAAGGTCATTTTGATCGGCAACCTGGGACGTGATCCCGAGGTAAGGTACACCCAGGACGGCCAGGCGGTTGTCAATTTTACCATGGCGACCACCATGGAATGGAAGGACAAGGCAACCGGGGAAAAACGGGAAAAAACCGAATGGCACCGGGTGGTGGCCTTCGGAAAACTGGGGGAAATATGCGGTGAATACCTGAACAAGGGGAAGCAGGTGTATGTCGAGGGTCGCCTGCAGACCCGGTCCTGGGAGCAGGACGGCGTAACGCGCTACACCACGGAAATTGTGGCCAGTGAAATGCAGATGCTTGGAACCCGGGGTAGCGATTCGGGCATGAAGTCATCTGAACCCTACAGCAGCCAACCCCCGTCACCTGACACCATCGACGACGACATTCCCTTTTAGGGCGATTTTCGCCTTTGCCGGTGACACGGCTCATCCCCGGAGAGGATATTCAGCATAGCCGCTGCCACCGGTCGTCCCCGGATGGGATATATGTTTTTGCCCTTGGCATCGTTTATCCCCGGATGGGATATATGTTTAGCCTCTGGCACTGTTCATCCCCGGAGGGGATATAGGTTTAGCCTCTGGCAACGGTCGTCCCCGGAGGGGATATAGGTTTTAGCCATTGGCACTGTT